>DYGV01000076.1 GCA_020724505.1 Anaerolinea thermophila | reverse complement strand
TCTTTTTTGTCCATAGTTCAGCACCCTGTCCTAACTCATGTCTGAACTTCAGAAATCCGTCTTTGACATTTACGCCGATTTGCCTTACAATCGGGATTCGGCATATTGGGCGGCGTTATTGCCGCCATGTTTTCAAAACAGTTAAGTAATGCTATCACTCACCCGCTCAGGAAGGTTTCCACAATGAAAGAATATACCACCGATCAAATTCGCAACATCGCTATGGTCTCGCACAGCGGCGCCGGTAAAACCATGCTGGCTGAGGCATTTCTGCATTTTACCGGCGCCACCACTCGCTTGGGTAAAGTCGAAGACGGAACGACTGTATCTGACTTTGAAGAAGAAGAAATCCGTCGCAAACTCTCGCTGTCAACCGCCATCTTGCCAGTGGAGTATCGGGATTGCAAAATCAACTTGCTGGACACGCCGGGTTATACAGACTTTATAGGCGAAGTAATTTCCGCTTTGCGCGTGGCAGATGGGGCGCTGGTGTTGATCGACTCGGTAGCCGGCGCCGAAGTCGGCACCGAAATCGCCTGGAATTATTGTGATGAATTCAAACTACCGCGCTTCGTGGTCATCAATAAGATGAATCGCGACAACGCCAATTTTGCCAAGGCGCTGGAGAGCGTGCGCGAGATTTCAGAGGTGCGCCTGATCCCAGTGCAGCTCCCCTGGGGCGAAAAAGCGGATTTCAAAGGCGTGATTGATCTGCTCACGATGAAAGCCTACGAAGGTGATGGTAAAACAGTGAAAGACATTCCAGCGGAACTGCGCGATAGCGCTGAGACAGCGCGCATGGAATTGATCGAAGCCGCAGCCGAAGGCGAAGATGCTCTGTTGGAGAAATATCTGGAAGGCGAGGAACTTTCAGCGGATGAGATTCTACGCGGTTTGATCAATGTAACGCGTTCCGGCGCATACATCCCGGTCTTCGTCTCCGCCGGCTCGGCAGAAATCGGTCTGGCGCGCTTGCTGGATGCCATTGTGGACATCATGCCTTCTCCTGTCCAGGCACCGGCGCCAACGGCAGAAGGCAAAGATGGCCCGGAAACATTAGCCGCTTCAGATAGTGGCCCGCTGGCTGCCTATGTCTGGAAGACAACTGCTGACCCATTCGTGGGGAAAATCACCTATTTCCGCGTCTATTCAGGAATGTTCACCTCCGATAGCCGTGTCTGGAATCAAAACAAAGGGGTCGAAGAACGCATCGGAACCGTTCACTTGCTGCGCGGCAAAGAGCAAATTGCGGTCAAGGTGGTGCACGCCGGCGACATCGCCACGGTGCCCAAGCTGAGCTCCACCGCTACAGGCGATACGTTATGCGATCGCGGTCATCCAGTTTCTTTCAGCAAACCCACCTATCCTAACGCACTGTATCGCGTTGCGGTGACGCCAAAGACGCAGGCGGATTCGGCTAAAATCAGCCCCACCCTCACCCGCCTTTGCGAAGAGGACCCCACCCTCTCCTGGTACAACGAACCGGCTACCAACCAGACCATCCTGCAAGGAATGGGCGACCAGCATATTGACGTTGCCATCCGCAAGGCAGAATCCAAGTTTCAGACCGGTCTGAACGTGGTGGAGCCGCGTGTGCCTTATCAAGAATCGATCACCAAGCCGGGCCAGGCCATGTATCGCCATAAGAAACAGACTGGCGGCGCAGGCCAGTTTGGCGAAGTTTGGATGCGCATCGAGCCGCTGCAAGACGAGGAATACGCCTTTAGCTGGGATGTGTTCGGCGGCGCGGTTTCCTCCAGCTATCAGCCGGCGATTGAAAAGGGCATCAAGAGCGTCATGAAGGAAGGTGTTCTGGCGGGTTTCCCGCTCAGCAAGGTGAAAGTTTCTGTGTACGACGGCAAGGAACATCCAGTGGACTCGAAGCCTGTGGCTTTTGAAATTGCCGCCCGCGAGTGTTTCAAACTGGCGGTCAAGGACGCCGCTCCCATGCTGCTGGAACCAATCTACAATGTGCGCATCGTCGTACCCGAGGCAAACATGGGCGACATCCTGGGCGACTTAAATACCCGCCGCGCTCGCGTCCAGGGCATGGACACGGAAAAGGGTCGCTCGGTGGTCACTGCCCAGGTGCCGCTGGCGGAGATGCTTCGATACACCACCGACTTGCGCTCCATGACGGGTGGACGAGGCGTGTTCACGATGGAATTCTCCCACTACGAAGTCGTCCCTCAGCACATCGCCAACGAGATTATCGCTCAACGCCAGAAAGAGCTAGCTGCGCAGAAAGAAGAATAAAATTCGTTTATCCAACGAGAGCCAGGGGCTGCGTGAAATAAGCAGCCCCTGATTTTTATAGATTGGCTGTCTCTCCCAATCGCAGACGGATGAAGAACAGCGGGGCGAAATAAGCGATCCATAAGCCGATCAAGGTATAGCGGAGATAACGGAAAAGCAAGGCTATCAGCGTCTCCCCACGCGGAAAAACCGCCCCCAGCAACATATACAGCGCCAACACACCCGCCACGCCAATCAGATAACGGACACTGCGCTTCCAGGCTTTTCCGCCAGCGTTGAACCAACCCCGCTGTTTGAGCAGAATGCCGCCCGAGGCCAGCCCAAAGAAAGAAGCCGACGAGGTAATCAACCCAGAGAGCGCATAAGGTTCGATCGGGTTTGCGTCTGGCGCGCGGCTAGCCAGCCTCGCCCACGAAGAGGGCAACGCTATATCGCTCACCGAATTTTGGATCAGTGCGCCGACGACAATCAAACCCAGCGAAACTGCCAAAGCAGCCAGAATATGGAGCGCAATCGCGCCGCTCTCCAGCCAGGGTTTCAACATCCTCTCAACGCGCAAGATCAACCATAACAAGACCGCTCCTGCCAGCCAACCGCCGATCACATCGCCGGGAAAATGCACTCCCAGATAGACACGCGATAGACCAATCAAAAACATCAGCGCGATTGCCGCTGCCCACGCCCAGGGACGGCGCAGCGCGTTCGCCAGGACACCCCATACCGCAACCGCGTTTTGAGCATGGCCAGATGGCATCCCAAAGGTGGTCTCCGCGCTCAAAGCCTGCACACGCTCATCGTACCAATACGGGCGCGGACTATGGAAGGTAAACTTCAGTATTTCATTCAATGAGCCGCTCACTGTCAGCGCCAAACCCATGCGCAGACCCCACGCTGTATCCACACACCAAAGCAAAGCTGGGGCAATTAACAAGTAGAATTGCTCCGTTCCCAGGAAAGTAAAAAACTGCATCGACGGCATCAGCCACATCCCCAGGCTTTGCAACCACAAAACCAATGAAACGCCCCAATCTAAGATTGTATCCATTCTGCCCTCTCTTTTTCTTCGAATGCCTGCACGTCTGCACGACGAACCGGAGAAAACACCAGAGAAGCGCTCACGCCGATGAAAATGAGAGCCAAGCTAACCCAATACATCCACTCGGCTTGCAACTCGTACAGATAACCCGCCAGAGGAGGACCAAGCACAATCGCCAGCGACATGATAGTCTCTAAAAATCCATAGGCTGCGCCCATGTTATCCGAGCGAACCAGGGCGCGGCTTTGGGCAATCGCCAGGTTGCGAGCAGTAATGTAGCTGCCCATCAACATGTAGCCTGCCAGATAAAACGAAAATCCCGAACCCAGCCAGATAAACAGGTTGAAAAGCGCCATTCCTGCCTGGGCCGCCAGAAAACCCACCCGCGCGTTGAGTTGACCGAGAGTCAAACTGAACAGTACAATGCCCACCGAGCGGGCAGAGATGAGCTGTCCCATGCGCAGCAAATCCACGCCACGTTCATTCAGTAGAAAGTTCGGCGTGAGCGGTTGAGAAAGATACAAGCCGAACATGACAAGAAACATCAGAGCTGTATAACGCAAATATCGCTCATTCAGCAAAAAGCGCAGACCGCTACGCCCCTCGCCAGGTATGGGCGCCTCGACAGGCTGCGGTCGAATGAAGAGGATCACGGCAGTGGACAGCACAAAAATAATCATGGCGAGGCGAAAATTCGTTTGCAAGCCCGCCTGCGACGCCACCCAACCGCCGATTAATGGACCTAAGATCGAACCCAGGTTGAACGACGCCGAGATTAGAGTCAACGTGCGCCCTACGCTCAACTTGCCACGCGCCGCAGTGATATAACTGTTTAACGGCACAGTGACGAAACCGGTCAGCCCATAAAGGATCATCCCTGCGGTGAAGATTGGCAACGTTTTTGCAAAAGCCATGAGCGCAGTCGCGCAGGTGGCGATGATCCAAGCGCCATGGATCAATGGTCGGCGGCCGATTCGATCCGAGAGCACCCCCGCCGGCAAGTAAGAGATGGTCATCGCCAGCCCCACTCCACCCAGGATGCCGCCGATCTTGAGCGGATCTGCGCCTAACTCCTGCAAATACAGAGATTGAAAAAAGAAGAACATGCCTTCGCCGACGCCCCAGGTGATCAGCGAAATGGCAACCAAAATTAAATCACGGCTCAAGATTTTCCTCGATATGTCGAATAAAATCGTATGTCGCCTGAAACACACGGGCGCGCTGTGCATCGCGAGTGATGACGTGCCCACTGCCCTCGATCCACAGAATAGATTTATCCTGACTGCCCAGAGCTTGTAATATCTGCTCTGCATGATGCTCCTCTAGGCGCACTGTATGATCATCCTTTGAGTTGATCAACAAGACCGGAGCAGTTACTTTTCCCAACGAACAGCGCATTTCTTCCAGAAGATCGCGCAGCTCGGCAATCGCCCGCGTGGGGTAGCTGGGATAATCTACATGCGACTGTTCCGCTTCCTCATCGCGCCAGTCTGAGGCGCCTTTCGCGATACTGGGCTGAATGAGGCTGAACATCTCAGCGTAGGGTAGGCGCCAGTCTTTCGGCAGATGATGCAGCGTGGACATGGCGACCACACCGGCGACCGGAAAGCGACTGGCGAACAGCAATGAAAGCATCCCGCCCATCGAAAGCCCGGCCAGATAGATGCGCTGAGAAACGCCGCTGAGCAATTGCCAGCCGTCTTCGACATCGGTTAGCCAATCTTCCCAACACACGCGCAATAGATCCTGCGGTTGTGTGGCATGTCCTGCCAGCCTCACCCCTAGTACAGCATAGCCGCGCTCGGCAAGGTATTCGCCCAACCAGCGCATTTCCTTGGGTGCGCCAGTGAAGCCATGCACCAACAAGCAACCAACCGGGGTGCTGGATGATGCACCGAGGAAGAAAAAAGGTTCAGCAGTGGGGATGATCCGCCCTGAGTTCATATCCAACAATCTTCTTGACGACCCAACATACTTCACCTAGCGGTTACAACGGCAGCGTTTGCAGCTCACGCGGTAAATCGCTCAACGTTTCGGCACCCGTCGCGGTAATGACAACATTGTCTTCAATGCGCACGCCGCCCCGATCGGGTAAATAGATGCCGGGTTCCACGGTGAAAGTCATCCCAGGTTCCAGCAGTTGGGTGTTACCTTCGCGCATGTACGGGGCTTCGTGTCCTTCCATGCCAATCCCATGACCCGTGCGGTGAATGAAATATTCTCCATATCCGGCGCTTGTAATCACTTCGCGCGCGGCGCGGTCCACCTCCTGACAGGCAACACCAGGGCGCGCTGCGGCGCGTCCGGCGGCATTGGCTTGTTCCACCACTTCCGCGATCCGCCGGAATTCGGCTTCCACCTGGTTGATGGCAAAAGTGCGCGTCAAGTCGGAGACATAGCCGTGATAAACTGCGCCCCAATCAATCACCAGCAGGTCGCCGTTTTGCAGCCGCCTCTCGCCTGGAATGGCGTGGGGGTTGGCGCTATTTGGCCCACCCGAGACGATGGGCTGAAAGGGGAATTCTGCATCTGAACCGGCGCGCAGCAGTTGTAAGCTGAGTTCCGCAGCGATCTCGCGTTCGCTGACGCCGGGCCGAATCATCGGCAGCGTCGCACGCAGCGCCTGTTGAGCGATCTGCACCGCCTGGCGCATGTTGGCGATCTCTATCTCGTCCTTACAGACGCGCAGCAGTGTCAATGCCTCCTCAGCAAAGATAAAATCAGCTTCTGGGGCAGCATCTTTGAGATAGCGAAATTCGAGCAAGCGCAGCCGCGCTGGTTCAACGCCCACCCGCCGGGCGTCAATGCCGGCGTACTGAGCTGCTCGACGGAATACAGCCGGCCATTCAGCGGGATCTTCGCCGTAGGGGAAGGCATTCACCAGAAAAGGCAACTCCTCAATTTTGGCTTTCTCCAACTCCGGATGCACAATGACAGGCGGTTTATCCAACGTAAAGAGCGCTACGACCGGACGTTCCATCAAGTGGAAATTTAAGCCGGTCAGATAAGTCAAAGTAGCACCCGGGTTAAGCGCCAGGGCATCCAGGCGATGACGAGCAAGGGCTTCCATCAGGCGGTTTCTCCGCTGGGCAAAAATTTCTGAAAGATCGGTCTGATTCATCTGAGGGTCTCCGAGAAAACGCTGGCGAATTTGCGTCGTGAGCGACGCCTCGCACATTTTAACCGAAAAGCGCTCTTGCAGTGAATTCTGATCTGCAATGGGAAAGATAGGTGAACAAGCAAATCTTTGTGCTAAAATCAAGACAATTCACATGTTTGAACTGCCTTTATTCCCCTTGAACACGGTATTATTCCCCGGCGCGCCCATCCACCTGCACATCTTTGAAGCGCGTTATCAGCAGATGATTGGGTTATGCATCGAGGAACGCAGACCATTTGGCGTAGTTCTGATTCGCAGCGGAAAAGAAGCCAACGCACCACTGGCGACGCCGTACCGCGTTGGTTGCACGGCGAACATCATCCAGGTGCAACGACTGGAACAGGGGCGCTTCAACGTTGTTGCCATTGGGCAGGAGCGCTTTCGCATTCTTACGTTGGACGCCGACACGCAACCGTACCTGATTGGACAGGTGGAATTGTATCCTATTCGAGTTACGGACCCAAAAGAACTGGAACAACAAGCCGCTCGCCTGCAACATTACTTCAAGAAGTTCGTCGCCGCCGTCATTGAAGTCAGCGGCAACGCCGTGGATATTGGTGACTTGCCCGAAGACGCGTTAGGGCTGGCGTACATCGCTGCCACCGTATTGCAAATCGGCGTTCATCAAAAGCAGGCTTTGTTAGAGCAAACTGACGCCGCAATGTTGTTCAATCAACTCTTGCATCTTTATCGCCGTGAGCAAGCTCTGCTGAAGGCGATGATCCTTCACGGCGAACAACAAGACGACGCGCCCTATTCATTGAACTAATTGCTGTTGATCCGTTAGTTGGCTTTGAAGGATGGTTATGGCTGATATACGCTGCCCCAAATGCAATGCAACCAATCGCAGCACAGCGCGCTTTTGCTCGGAATGCGGCGCGCCTTTGATTGCTCAACCCCTACAAGCAAGCACGGCTGCGCAAGCCAACAAGCCGGATCGCACAGGCGAGGCGACTAGCGAGCCGCCGCACGCAGCCCTTGATCTTGAGACAGGTAAAATCCTGCTGGGGCGGTATCGCCTGGCCGAAGAGCTGGGACGTGGGGGCTTTGGCGCGGTTTATCGAGGCTGGGACGCAAATTTGAACCACCCATGCGCAATCAAGGAAAACCTGGATACTTCTCCCGAAGCGCAGCGCCAATTTCAGCGTGAAGCTTCGGTGTTAGCCAATCTTTCACACCCAAACCTGCCGCGCGTCACCGACCATTTTACTATCCCGGGGCAAGGCCAATATTTGGTGATGGATTTTGTTGAAGGGCAAGACCTGGCAGAAAAGGTGCGAGAATTAAAGACCATCCCGATAGAACAGGCGCTCCCCTGGATCATCCAGGTCGCCGACGCATTGACGTATTTGCACAGCCGACATCCGGCTGTCTTACACCGAGACATCAAGCCGGCCAATATCCGCATCACTCCAGAGGGGCGGGCGATGCTGGTGGATTTTGGCCTGGTAAAGATGTACGATCCAGCCCTAAAAACCACCATGGGCGCGCGCGCAGTGACGCCCGGTTACGCTCCGCCGGAACAATACGGTCAGGGGCGCACCGATGCTCGTTCCGATATTTATGCTCTTGGCGCCACCTTATATAAAATCCTTACCGGGCGCGACCCACTCGAAAGCGTGCTGCGCATCTCCGGCAAACAAATGCCGGCGGCAAATCAGCTTAACCCGCGCATCCCGCGCCAGCTCAGCCAGATCATTGATAAAGCCCTTGCGCTGGATCCGGCGAACCGGTTTCAGAGCGCGGCGGAATTTAGAGCTGCTTTGGAAATGTTCCTGTCACCGCTAAGCACGCCAGCGCTGGTGACGCGTGGCATGCCTCCTGCCCAGACCGCAGCTCGCGTGGCTCAAGAAGAGGCGAAGGGGCGGATGGCTGAAATGCGCGCGGAGCGACGATCGCCCTGGCTTTGGATCGCTCTAGGTGGAGCAGCATTGTTGTTTGTGTTCTGCCTGGCTGCTGGCGGCGGCATTTTGGCTCTATTGGGTATTAGTGTCAATGGAGGCCCCACGCCCACCGCTCACATTGCGCTGGCAACAACGGAAGTCGCATCAACCCCAACTGCGGAAAAACCCACCTTCACACCACCACAACCTCCGACGCCTCATCCGGCATTTTTGTCCAAGGATCCAACAACTTACATACACGTTGACGAAGGCGAGCCAGATACGTTAGACCCGGCAAAAGATTATGAGGTCTCTGGCTTGCAAGTCATCCAGAATATCTATGACACCTTGATTTTTTACCGCAAGGAAGATCCCAATACCTTTATTCCTCAACTCGCATTAGAAGTTCCCAGCGTGGAGAATGGCAGTATATCGGCGGATGGCCTCAGCTACACCTTCAAGATTCGCCCGCAAGTGCGCTTTCACGATGGCAGTTTACTAACAGCGGAGGATGTCGCCTACACATTCCAGCGCAACATTCTGCAAGGCGGATCAAGTTCACCAATGTGGTTGCTAACCGAACCAATCTTTGGCATTGGGGTATATGATGTCGCCGCGCTGGTTGACCCTGCCTCTATAGATGATCCCGCGCGACTGGCTAGATCCAGCCCGGAGAAACTGCAAGCAGTCTGCTTGCGCTTGAAGGAAGCCATACAAGCGGACAACAACGCCGGAACAGTTACCTTCCACCTTGCTCAATCTTGGGCGCCCTTCCTCCCCACCATCGCCAACGGTTGGGGCGGCATTCGTTCCAAAGCGTGGACTATCGCCAACGGCGGATGGGATGGAGACTGCCGCACCTGGCAAAATTATTACGGCAAAACGATTGAGGAGCTCAACAAGACCCCTTTAGGCGCTGGCGGTATGGGCACCGGACCTTATCGCTTCGATCACTGGACGCCAGGTGAAGAGATTGTTTTGAGAGCCAATGAGGATTACTGGCGCAAGGAGCCGGCCTGGGAAGGTGGACCCTTCGGCGCGCCGGCTATCAAAACGGTCATCATCCGTTACCGGTCTAATTTCGCCGACCGCCTATCGCTATTACAGTCCGGTGAGGCCGACACGATCAGCGCCATCAGCAGCACCGATTGGCCGGAGCTAGACCGCCTGACCGGACAGATATGCCGAATCACCGACGCCGACTGCCGTCCGACAGCGAACCCGGAAGGACGAGTGGAAATGCTACGCGGTTTCCCCACCGCCAGCCGCAACTGGGATGTTTTCATGAACTGGCAGATCAACGCTCAGGGCGGCAATCCCTTGATTGGCAGCGGTCGGTTAGATGGCAATGGAGTCCCGCCGGATTTCTTCTCCAATGTTCATGTTCGGCGGGCGTTCCAGTATTGCTTCAATTACGACGCCTACTTGAACGAAGTGCTGCTAGGCGAAGGTGTGCGCTCGATAAACGTCATGCTTCCGGGCATGATCGGATATGACGCCAACAGCCCTTATTACACATACGACCCCTATCGTTGCGAAGACGAGTTCCGCCAAGCGGTTTTTAATGGGCGCAACGTTTGGGATACCGGCTTCGCCTTGAAGCTACCTTATGTTCAA
The DNA here is from genome assembly GCA_020724505.1 of Anaerolinea thermophila. Classification (GTDB taxonomy): domain Bacteria; phylum Chloroflexota; class Anaerolineae; order Anaerolineales; family UBA4823; genus RBG-16-57-11. The sequence goes on along the minus strand of DYGV01000076.1, from coordinate 7,839 downwards.
GGTTCTACCCCACGCCAGAAGATCGCCGAAATCCTGAAAAATGAGCTTACGGCACTCAATAGTAAGTTTAAGGTAGAAGTGGTAGAGCTGGATAGCAACGATTACTGGAGTCGTTACGCTGAAGATCGCCTGCCGATCTTCCACGGCGCCTGGATCGAGGATATTCACGATCCCCATAACTGGGTAGTGCCGTTCACCGTGGCGAACTACGCGGTGCATATGAATATGCCGGCAGACCTGACCAACCAGTTTCAGCAGTTGATTAACCGTGCAGTAGAAGAGACCGACCCCGAGCGCCGGGCAGCGATTTACCGGGAATATAATCGTCTGTATTACGAGACCGCGCCGGCAATCTTGCTTTTCCAAACCATGGGGCGTCAATACCAACAACGTTGGGTGCGCGGCTGGTATAACAACCCCGTCTTTCCGGGTTTGTATTTCTACGTGCTGAGTAAGGATTAGCTAATTTCGTGGTGGATTGACCGTCGCGCCAGAGTTTTTCTCTGGATGCGGCGGTTTGCGCTTAAAATCCCAATTTTTTCCAAATCACTTCTTCATATTTTCCTAACAGGCTCCTGCTATCCTTTAGATGCTTCAAACAGGCAACAGTTATAGCTGGATGAAGCATCGAAACCATAAGAAGACTCTCTGGAAGGAGAATAAGTATGTTCAAGTCGAAACGATTTATATGGATCCTAATTGGAAGCGCCTTGTTTGTCGGGCTGGCTGTTGTAGCCGGCGCAGTGGTAACCACTCGCGTGGTCAATGCGGCGAGTTCCGCCTATGGAAGGGCGGTCAATTTGAGATTGGCCGGGGATGTCGCCCCCACGTTGGATAGCTTCTACCATCGCGGCGGGCCGGGCTTCCCTGGCATGGGGTCAGATCAGGACACGTATCTGGCTCAGGCATTAGGCATCACCGTCGAAGAGCTGCAGGCTGCCTACTCCGCTGCGCAAGATAAGGCTCTGGAGCAGGCAGTTGAGCAGGGGTTACTCACACAGGAACAGGCAGATGCCATTAAGGCACGCGGCGGCTTTTTCGGCCGCGGCTTCAAACATGGCGTTTGGCTTGATAAGGAGGCGCAGATTGACTTCGAATCTCTGCTGGCTGATGCCTTGAAAATAACAGTGGAGGAACTACAGGCTGCCCGTCAACAGGCTTACAACGCCGCTCTGGCGGATGCGGTCAAGAACGGCGATCTCACCCAGGAAGAGGCTGACCTGATGAAAGCGCGCCGCGCCCTGGAAGCTTACATTGACAAAGAAGCCCTGACAGCCCAAGCGCTGGGACTCTCTGTTGAAGAACTCCAGGCTGCGCGCCAGGCTGGCAAGACCATCCCCGAATTGATCGAAGAGCAGGGGATGACAACCGCCGAAGCGCGCCAGGCAATGCAAGACGTCTATAAAGCCGCCGTCGAGCAAGCCGTGAAAGATGGCGTGATCACCCAGGCGCAAGCCGATCAGATCTTGGCCTGTTGCGAATGCGGCTTTGGCTTTGGCCCCGGAGGCTTTGCCCCCAGGCCGGGCTTTGGCGGGCGTGGCTGGGGCGGAGGGCCAGGCGGTTTTGACTACCCCTTAGCGCCGCCTAACGATGATGCTACGGGTAGCGGTTTCTAACCTCTTCATCCTCCCCTGATCGGGAGCGCCTCTTCCACAGAGGCGCTCCCATTAGAACTTTTAGAGAACTTTTAGCGCCTTTGTTTGGAGTTATACTTAGCAGTATGACCAAGAAAATTCTCGTTGTGGATGACAAGCAAGAGCTGCGAACACTGCTAAAATCTTACCTTAGCCAGGAAGGTTTCGAGGTCGTCTCCGCTGGCGATGGCAAAGAGGCGCTTTTTGTCGCCCGCTATGAGAAACCGGATTTGATCATTCTGGATATTATGATGCCAGAGATGGGCGGATATGAGTTCATGCGCATCTATACACGCGAGGCAGATACGCCGATCATTGTACTCACCGCCAAACTGGACGAAAATGATAAGGTTTTAGGTCTGGAGTTGGGCGCAGACGACTATGTGACCAAACCGTTCAGCCCGCGAGAGCTTACCGCCCGAGTGCGGGCGGTGTTACGCCGTCTGGAAAAGGGTTCCGCCGAGCCGGATGTGCTTCGGGCAGCAGATATCGAGTTAGATCGCGCCGGGCGGACGGTTGCGGTGGGCGGCAAGTTTGTGGAGCTGACCCCTTCCGAGTTTGAAATTTTAGCGATACTAATGGCAACCCCTGGAAGAGCCTATAGCCGCCTGGAATTGCTCGACCGCTTACAAGGATCGGCGTTTGAAGGTTACGAGCGCACCATTGACGTGCACATACGCAATCTGCGCGCCAAGATCGAGCCTGAACCAGCCAAACCAAAATATATTGAAACCGTTTATGGCATTGGTTATCGGTTTACCCCACATCACAATAATAGTTGAGGCAGTGAAATCATGACACGTTCGCTTGCCTTCAAACTCACCCTGGCTTTCCTCTTCGTCAGCCTGGTTGGCGCAGTCCTTGCGTCAGTTTTCATTCAACAGCGCACCCGTTCCGAATTCAACCGTTTCCTCTTCCGCCAGGATGCCAATGAGCTGGTCTCTGCGCTGACGAGTTACTATCAGGTCTCCGGCGGCTGGGAGGGTTGTGAGCAAGTGTTTCACGATTTTATTGCCCGGCGCGTAAAAATCTTGGGGGCGATGCCCTCATCCGGACAGCCAGGGTTCGCGCCTGGAGAGGAGTTCCACGATCTACAGCCGCCGAGTTATCGTCTTCCGTTTGTCCTGGCAAACAAAGACGGCATGATCCTTTATGGCGTGCCGGCAGAACGCATTGGCGTCCAGCTAGATGTCAAAGAGTTACGTGCCGGCATCCCTTTAGAGGTGAACGGCGAAGTAGTTGGGTATCTACTGGCGGGAGCGTTTGGGGAAGGCCGGCGCCTGCCTTCGCCAGAATTTTCGTTCTTGCAGCAAGTTAACCAGGCGATTTTCATTAGCACGCTGATTTCCGTGGCGATCGCTCTCCTTTTGGGCAGCGCCCTGGCGCGCACACTCACCCGACCGATACGCGAATTGACCAATGCGACCCAGGTGATTGCTCAAGGCAACCTGGGGTTTCAGGTGGATATTCGTTCGAGGGATGAATTGGGTCTTCTAGCGTCCTCGTTCAATAAGATGAGCGCCGACCTGGCAAAATCCAATCAATTGCGCAAACAAATGACCGCCGACATTGCGCATGATTTGCGCACGCCGCTCAGCTTGATCTTAGGCTACACCGAGGCGTTAAGCGATGGCAAGCTGCAAGGCAACCAAGAGATTTTCTCCGTCATGCACAAAGAGGCCAATCATCTCAGTCACTTGATAGATGATCTGCGCATCATCTCCCTGGCCGACGCTGGCGAATTGCCCTTGAATCGCCAAAAAATTTCACCGCGTGCCTTGCTGGAACGCGCCGAAGCCGCCTTTCGCCCCCAGGCGATGCAGAAAAACATCTCTCTGATCGTTCAGGCAGCGGAAGATTTGCCCTCGGTGGATGTGGACCCGGAACGCATGGCGCAGGTGCTGGGTAACCTGCTCAGCAACGCTCTACGTTACACCCCGGCTGAGGGAACGATAACCCTCTCAGCCGTAAAAGAAGCAGAGCGAGTAATTCTGCTTGTCAGCGACACCGGTCCTGGCATCGCACCTGAAGATTTACCCTATGTCTTCAACCGATTTTACCGCGCCGACAAATCCCGGCATCAGACCGGCGAATCGGGCCTGGGGTTGACGATCGCCAAGTCGCTGGTGGAAGCGCATGGTGGTGGCATCAGCGTGGAAAGCCAACCTGGAAACGGCACAACATTTGTGCTCTGGCTGCCGCTGCCTAAACAATAGCTACTTTCGCTATATAATGGTTTCTCTCAAGAGTGTTGGTGGTCGAATTTCATGGCTGGGTTGCCAAGAATAACCATTCGCCCCAAAATGCGTCTTAGATCTCGGTCCCTTTGATTATCCACATTGAGTAGAGAGACGATCTACTCTAAAAGCAAGAAAACTTTATTCGAGCCTTTCTCAATGGCAAAGAAGCAGAAATTTTACGTGGTTTGGAAAGGCCGCAAGAGCGGGATTTTTAAGACCTGGGAGGAATGCAAGGCGCAGGTCGAAGGCTATCCTGGCGCAGAGTATAAGTCGTTTGAGGATTTGCAGCAGGCGCAGCAGGCTTTTCAAGGGACTTTTTCTAATTTTCGCGAGAAGCAGCGCGCAAAACGAAAGCTGGCAAACGAACGGTCATTGCGACAGGTTGGCGAACCAATTATGGAGAGTTATGCTGTGGACGCGGCGTGCAGCAACAACCCTGGCGTGCTGGAGTACCGATGTGTTCACACGGCCACAGGAAAAGAGGTTTTCCGTCGGGGACCCTTCAAAAACGGCACGAATAACATCGGCGAGTTTTTAGCCATCGTCCACGCATTGGCTTTGTTCAAACGCAAGAATATCCGCGACCCGATTTATTCCGACTCGGATACGGCGATAAAGTGGGTCAAATTGCAAAAATGCCGCACGAGGCTGGCGCGCGACGAGAGCAACGAAGCGTTGTTCCAGTTAATCGAACGTGCTGAAAAATGGTTGCGCGAAAACGACTATGAAAACCCCATCCTCAAATGGTGGACTGAGTTTTGGGGCGAGATCCCAGCCGATTTTGGCAGAAAGTAAATCACTGGCCGTGAGCTTGTAAAAACGCCTGCACTAGCTCCAGCGCCTTCCAGAAGGCTGATGGAACCCCCTCCTGCGCATCTATTGCTGTGTAAGTTTGGGCGCGTTGACCAGAGACCGCGGTGAGTTCGTAGGTGAAGCGATCGCAGCACAGGTCAAGCGGCAGCGGCTGCGGCTGCAAGTCGAAGAAGCCGATGCGCGCCAGTTCTGTTAGCAAAGCACTGACCTCCGCCGGCTCTGCCTGCGCGGTAGCGCCATCTGCGCCGACGATGCGCCCATCGTCGAAAATCTCCCATTTTTCATCCAGCCCGGCGACGCCGCCGCTGCGCCGATAGATGAGCACTGCCCCTACAGGTATACCCTCCGGCGGTTTGGGTTTGCCGATCGGCGTGAGTACAATCTCTGTCGCCTCGGGGGCCGGCGCAGTCTGGGTTGGCGATTGGCCTTCTTCTATGACAGGGGTGGTTTGCGTCGCCGACTGAGGCGGCAACATGCAAGCCGAAAGCAGCATAGTCAGGGCAATAGTCAAGTAAAAGGGTTTCATCTCTCACCTCCTCGCGAGGAATGTGCATTCACTCGCGCAGATGTGACGCCAACCGGGTTTGAAAAGTTCCACCCAACGATTCACCTTACACACTTGACGCCCTCCATCCCAGCGAAGTGCGCCTCCATCGTCCAAAGCGTGGCGTGGTAAAGGCGGGTGGTAGCCAGGATGATGCTGCCAATACAAGCGGTATTTGATCTGATGGAAGCGTTGAAAAGCGGTTGACTTTTATCCGAATTGGAGTAAGATCAGAGCAATTGCCAGGAGGAAGATCATGCCAACTACATACCAGCTCGCTTTTTGGAATCTGGAAAATTTCTTCGACGTAGAAGATTCGCCGCGGCGCAGTGAAAAACTGCAACGCGCCATCGGGAAGGATTTGAAAGGATGGGGACAGGCGCAATTGGATGGTAAAGTAAGCCAGTTGGCTTCTATAATTCGCCAGATGAATGGCGGCCTGGGACCGGATTTGCTAGGGGTGTGCGAAGTGGAGAACGCCTTTGTGCTTAACCTGCTGGTGCAGGCGCTAGCCCCTTTGGGACGCGGTTACGCGGTGGAACACCACGATATGAGCGACCAGCGCGGCATTGACGTGGCTTTTATTTATGACGCCAATCTACTCCAGGTGGAAGCGCAATTCAGCCATTTCGTCATGCGCCGCACCGCCACCCGCGATATTTTACAGGTCAACTTCCGCACTCAGAAGAATCGTCTTTTCGTAGCGGTGGGCAACCACTGGCCATCGCGTTCCGGCGGGCTGTACGAAACCGCTGGCTATCGCGCCATTGCCGGTGAGACGTTGGGTTACTTCCATCAACGCATCCGCCAGGTGCATGGGGAGGAGACGCCTGTGCTGGCAATGGGCGACTTCAATGATGAGCCATTCGATCGCTCACTGGAGGATTACGCTCTCAGCATCCGCAGCCGGACGAAAACGCTCAAGGCAACAAATCCGTTGTTCCTCAACTTGATGTGGCCGCTCCTAGGCCAGGGCATTGGCACTCATTACTTTGATAACCACCCCTATATGCTGGATCAATTCCTGGTCAATGTGAATCTGCTTAAGAAAAATTCCCCCTTCCGCGTGCTAACTGAAACCACCGAGGTGTTGTGCTTTCCAGAGATGGTAGTTAAAGGCGATTATCCTCGCCCACGGCCGTTTGGCGGCATGGGCAGGAAGGTTGACCTGCAAGGCTTTAGCGACCACTTCCCTATCGCGGTGAAGGTGGTGGAGGCAGATTGAGTAAGGGATTTTAAGCCATACAATACATGGCAAACAGCGCACTTTTGAAGTGCGCCGATTCTGGTTAGCTTATCATAAAAACTGCAATGATCGCTTCGCTCAGGTCAGCTTAGCTTGCCTTGAGAATAGCTACCGTCACCCCTTCGCCGCCTTCTTTTTCCCCGCCGCCTTCGAACGATTGGATATGCGGATGACCTTGCAACGCTTGGCGCACCATCTGGCGCAGCTTGCCCGTACCTTTGCCGTGGATGATGCGCACAAAAGGCAGGCCGGCGAAATAGGCTGCATCTAGATAACGCTCCAGTTCGATCAGGGCTTCATCGGCGCGTTTACCGCGCAGATCGAGTTGTATGCCGGGTGAAGCTGGCGCAGAGATGCGCGTGGAGACGATCTCTGTATCCGCCCCGCCCGGTTCGGAAGATTGGACGCCTGTTTCCGGCGCTGCGGAGGCAATCGGTTTGGCGCTTTTGACCCCCACCCGTTGAGCAGTTTTTGTCCCGTCAGAGGCCGGCGAAGCGCCGGAGGGCGTAGGCAGCTCTACATCCGAAAGATGAGCGCGAATGCGCAACGCGCCCATTGAGACCTCGACTTCTTCCGGAGACAAGGACGTAACCACCCCCTGCGCGCCCAGGCTGCGCAGGCGCACCTTATCGCCCACGCGCAGAGTGCGACGGCGTTCCTGCTCGATCTTACGCAATTGCGGCCCTAATACAGGTTGGCTGCGTTCTACCGATTCTTCCACCCGTTCTTGCAATGTATCTAACTGCTCCTGCACCTCTTGCAACGCAGCAGCCACCGGTTCAGCCGGCTGACGCAAACGCGCCAGGGTCTTGCGCGCCAGGTTGAGTTCAGCGCGCACCGCCTCCAGCTCGGCGGAGGCTTCGCTGCGCGCCTGTTCCAGTAACCTGCGCCGTTCGTCTTCGATAGCTTCCAGACGGCTGAATAGCTCATTGCGCAGCGCCTCGGCTTCCTGACGCGCCTGATCGGCGGCGGCGCGCGCCTGACGCGCCAGATCGCGCTGGCGATAGATTTCATCCAACAGGTCTTCGGCGCGCAAGTCGTCGGGGTGGATCTCGCGCCGCGCATCAGCAATGATCTCCGGCGGAAGTCCCAGTCGTTCAGCAATCGCCAGGGCATTGGAGCGTCCTGGTAAGCCAATGGTCAGGCGGAAGGTGGGCCTGAGCGTCTCCAGATCGAATTCCACGCTGGCGTTGGTCACGCCCGGCGTCGCGTGGGCGTAAGCCTTCAGCTCCGGGTGGTGGGTGGTGACCAGAGTGGTGATGCTGCGCGCGACCAAATGGCTGAGGATAGCACGCGCCAGCGCTGAGCCTTCTTGCGGATCGGTGCCGGCGCCTAGTTCATCCAGGATCACCAGCGAATGGG
>DYGV01000075.1:17525-17873 GCA_020724505.1 Anaerolinea thermophila | reverse complement strand
AGTTGCCTCCTTACTGAGACCCGTTTCAAACCAGTTTGGGCGATCTGATGCAGAGCTGTGTTGCGTGTAGTAAGGGTAGTGTCGGGCGGCAGAGATGTAAACCCGACCGCATCCGGCGGTCAAGGTCTATCTATAAGATACAAAACTTTACTGGTTATGTCAAGTTAAGCGCCGGTGTTTTCCGCCGCGCTGGAAGGGGTAGATTATGGTCCGGGCGTAATGGATGCAGCCGGCACGGCGCGCCAGGCGAATTTTCGCTCGCCGCAGCCAGTGTAACGCAAGTCCAACACGCCGCTAATGAGAGTAGCCGATTCGATCTTTGCGCGCAGTTGATAGCGCAGTTCGTCT
>DYGV01000075.1:0-17515 GCA_020724505.1 Anaerolinea thermophila | reverse complement strand
TTGTTATAAAAGCGCGTAAATTCTGTTCCTTGAATCGGGGTGCTTTCTGAGAGCAGATGGTCTACCATACATTCGCCTGGTCCCAACCAGAGGATAGCCAGATCTGTGAGCATGGGTTGCGCGCCCTCGTAATAAATGCGAAACGACAGGATCAAGCCGGTAGCGCCGCCGCTCCAGACGCCCTCTTGCGGTAGGGCGCTTAACTCCAAAGCAGGTGAAGCGGTTGTCGCCGTGGGCGATGCAACCACCTCGGTCGCAACAAGGGTCGTGGCGGTCGGCGAGGCGACTGAAATCTCGGTGGGCGACGGAACAGCCATGGTTGGCGTATTGCTCGCCGCTGGCGTGTTGCTGGGTGGAGGTGTTTCGCTGGGCGCTACAGTGCGACTTGCAGTTTCGGTAGCCAGCGGCGCGGCGGGAAAGTGCAGGGTTTGGTTTTCATATTCTTGCCTACTCTTTTGTTCCGCCGAGGCGATGATCGGGTCGTTTGATTTGCATGCAAGCGTTCGGAAATTCCCCCGCGTGAGAAAGGTGGTTTCCGATCACATTCTTGCATCTCTAATCATAGCACAAAACCCGAACCAATTGGTTTATAATCGCAGGATTGCAATTCAAGAAATAGGAGTGGATGGTTTTGGCAGTTCGGTTGCGCAATCGCAATAATCCTCGGTATACGCTCAGCTTAACCTTTCCCGCTTGGTATGGCATTCTGGAATTAGCGGGGGCGTATGGCTGGGCGCCGGTGGATCGCGTTTTGCCCGGCGCATGGTTGAGCGAGTCTTGGGACGCTGAAGGACGACCGACAGTGTACGCCCCGGCTGGCACATTGTATGGCAAACCATTAGGTATGGAGCAAAGCGGGGGCGGTCCTTTGGTGCAGGTGGAGAACGCCTTGCGTTTGGCGGATGCATTGGAGCGCGCCTTCCTGGATTACGAGCCGCGCCGCGTGCCTTCCACCTATTATTTGTTCGAGCCAGAAGATGCCCTCAGTAGCTATCGCCCCAGCATCGGCGCTATTCTCAAGACGATCGAATTTTGTCGTCAGGGGGCTTTCTGGGTGGATCGTTTACGCTAAAGCGCTCCTATTCTGAGGAGATTGGGGTAGATCCTGCAGTGTGTCTTGCATGCAGAGGCGCTTGATGCCGACAGTGGGCCGCGACTAAGGGAAAGCTAAACCATACCACACCCAGCCCAAATAAGCTTCCAGTGAGCAGACGCATGATGGAATTAAATGACCCCCACGCGTCACCAGTATAGAACGTGGAAGGGAAAGCGCCGGATGTCAAATTTACCAGCCAGGTATTGCTATCTCGAAACCCCTGGCCAATGCCCGACAGATCGCTAACCAGATGGGTTAGCCCGTCAACCGCCAGGGGCAGGCTCAACAGGGCTAATCCCCACCCGGGGAGAGGTTTTATCTTTTGGCGAAACGGATACCATATCAGGCCCCAAAACCAAACGCTGGTGTATAAGGAAACCATGCGATCCGACCAGGCGACTTTCCAACCCATATCGGCGTTGCCAATGAATTGCCGTAAGATCAAGGGATTGGTTGTGTTTTGCCAAGCGGTCTGGATTTCAGCCAACGAATAGGTGAGCCGCGGCCCGAACAGAAAAAATGACCGTTGTGGCAGTTGATGGCATAGCAGAGAGTAAAGTGCATAGATCGCTTTTCCTGCGCCGTGCCAGCCGAGCTGCATGAACAGCGGAGCCAGAAAAGGTAATCCAACATATCCGCCGTAGAAGAAGGCGAACAACGCAAACCAATGGCGTGATAGACCCCGGAGGATCTTATGATAAGACAAGAATGGATGCATGAACATAGAAAGATCGGTTTCCGCTTCACTCCACCCAATTCGATAGAACAGTCAACGTAGCGTCGGGTTGATTGGGATCGTTGTTTGGAATGTGAATACGAAACTCATGGGGGCCACCCATCTCGCCGTGCATGTTGAAAGTCAGAAACAGGGAGGTGCTTCTTCCAGGCTTGATCACCATCGAACCGATGGTCGGTTTAGGAGGTCAACAACCTTCGATGAGTTCGGTATAAGGCTCTTCAGTAATTTTTAAAGGCTGGTCGCCGACGTTGGTGAGGGTGAACTTGTAACTGACCGTCTCGCCTAATTTGATCGTTCCAAGATCTACCTTCTTCTGATCAACCGCCAGGCTGGGCGCGCCTTTGACGATAATGGGCGCTTTTGGCGCGGTAGCTTCGCCAATCGCTTTCAGCCCTAAAAACGTCAACAGGAAGAATAGCAGACCGCCGATGGCGTAGAGCAGCGGACGGCGATTCTGTCGTCGGTTTTTTCGTTGTTTTTGATAACGCCGGGGATGTCTTTGATCCATAATTGTTCTCCACGCGATATGATTTTTCCAATTTATACCTATGGACAGAGAAAGGCTATAGGGCCATCTGGCGGGGATGTTCATAAGCCATTCTGCTCATAGAATAGGCGTTTTGGCGCGGGGTGGATAGCGCCGCTCGGCGCATGACAGAGAGCCAGGCTATTGGTAAGATATAGTAATAGTCATGATGTAGGGGCGAATGATGCGCCCTAAGTCCGTTGGAGGTGGAAGTGACATCCACGCACATGAGCCGGAACGATTTTGTCAAACTGGCGACCACTTTCATTGCCTCCATCATGTCGGCGGTCGTCGGCTTTCCTGCTATCGGTTATCTGATCAGCCCGGCGATGCATAAGGTTGAGAAAAGCGAGTGGATTCCCCTGGGAAAATTAGAAAACTATCCCATTGGCGTTCCGACACGATTTAGCTTTACGCGTACAACCAGGAACGGTTGGGAGAAAACCGTCAACAGTTACGGTGTCTTCGTTCTCCGCCAGGGCGAGCAACAGGTCAGGGTGTTTTCGAATATCTGCACTCACCTGGCATGTCGCGTTTCCTGGCATCCTGACCTGCAACATTACGTCAGCCCGTGTCACAATGGGCATTTCGATATCGTTGGAAATGTCGTTTCGGGCCCTCCGCCGCGCCCGTTGGATGAATTTGAGCTTAAGATAGAGAACGGCGATCTGTACATTCGGTATCCACCTCTTAGAAGGAGTTGAGGGTAAATGGAAATGTACCTATTGAACGTTGTCCACAGGCCGATCTCGAATTGAGAATTCATACAAAATTTACCAAATCCACACAAAATCTACACAAATCGGCGGTATCTTAATGAATGAGATGAAATGTTCTATTGGAGGTTTGCGATGAAAAAGACAATTGGTTGGGTTCTGGCTATTGTAGCCATTCTCTTGCTCGCCTTGCCGGCCTTGTGGATCATCTCGAACTGGTGGGGCTATGGCGGGATGATGGGTGGGTATGGGATGATGGGGCGCGGTTATGGCTTTGTGAATCCTCTGGCCTGGTTGGGGATGGCGTTTATGTGGTTGTTCCCTGCGGCGATCCTGGTTTTAATCGTGGCCGGCGCAGTTGCTTTGATCAATGCTTTAACTCGTTCTACGAACACTCCAGCGCAGATGGGACCTTCCGCCAGTGACCGCGTTTGTCGGAATTGCGGCAAGCCAGCCCAGGCCGATTGGAACACCTGTCCATATTGTGGGCAGAGCCTGTCGTGAGGCATCTTTCGATGTGCTGCGGAGCGAACTTTTCCCGTCTGATCCGTCCTTTGGCGGAAGCATCGGCGTTGCAGCCATCTCCGCCGCAGCCGCAAGCGGTTGCCTCCATCCAATGTCCCACATGCGCCAGTAGGGTCTCGCCAGAATTTAGTTGGTGTCCGTACTGCGGCGCTGCATTGAAGGTTTATGCCTGCCGCTACTGCGGACAGACAGTCCAGCCAGGCGAGCGGGTTTGCGCTTCTTGCGGCGCGCCTGCAGGAGGTTGAGATTCACTATTTTGCCCTAATTGAGGAGGAACTTTTAGCCAAGCATAGCCTTCAGCGCGCCGATGATTGCGCCGACGAGGATTAGCCAGGTTGAATTGATCTTGAAGCGGATGAGCAGGCCTAATGAGAGCAAGGCGATCCCAGCAGTGGGAAGATCCACCAGCGAGGCGCGGCCCAATTGCCAGGTGACAGCAGTCATCAGACCCAGCGAGGCCACATTGACGCCGTCCAGCAGGCTGCTAACCCAGGCTGAATTTCGTATTCGGGGGATCAGCGGATTGGAAAGGGCAACGAACACAAAAGAGGGGAGGAAGATACCTAACGTCGCCAGCAATGCTCCCGGCGCGCGCCCAAGCAAATAGCCGATGAAGGTAGCCGTGGTGAATAGTGGACCGGGCGTTACCTGTCCGATCGCCACCGCGTCAATCAGTTGCTGGTCGGTGAGCCAGCCGAAGCGCACGACAAAATCGGCGCGCAGAAAAGCCAGCAGGACATAGCCGCTGCCGTATAAGACGGCGCCGATCTTCAAAAAAGTCAGAAATAACAGCGGCAGGCTGAAAGGCAGCGAAGCCGACGCCGAGGTGGTCAGCAGATTGGATGCAGTCATCGGTAAGGCTGGCAGACAGGCGACTAAAGTTGGTTTTCTCAAACGCTGAAGGTTGACGCCAATCATAACCAACACGCCGCCAGCGAAGAGCAAAGCGATTTCATTGATGCCGGCAAAATATAAAACCAGCACTGCCAGCCCGACGACGGCCGTCCATGGGCTTTTGATCGCCTTCCGACCCAGGCTCCATAACGCCTGGGCGATAATGGCGATCACCACGGGTTTGATGCCATATAACAGCCAGCTGGCTTGCGGCAAAGCCCCCCATTGCACGTATCCCCACGCCAGCGCCATGACGATGAGCATGGCAGGCAACACGAAACAAACTCCGCCGACGATCAGACCCGGCCAACCGGCGCGCAAAAAGCCGATGTGAATAGCCATTTCTGTCGAGTTTGGCCCGGGGATCAGGTTGGTTGCGCCAAGCAGATCCAGGAATTGCTGATCGTTCAACCACTTGCGCCGTTGGACGATTTCATCGTGCATCAACGCCACATGCGCTGCCGGACCGCCAAAAGCGGTCGCGCCCAGTTTGAGGAACAGCGCTGCTACTTCGATCAGTCGTTGCGGCAGTGTTTCGGTTTTGAGCGCAAAAGATCTCATTCACTCCGCTCACAGCACTTCATAAACAATCAGACCACAGATCATCACCATCAAGATCAGCCCAGAGATAAAAACGCCGTCAGCAAAATGCTCCAGTCGCGCTATCCTACGCGCGCCGCGCGTGCGCAACGCAAAATAAGAGAGCAGGCAGGAGATGAGAAAAATCAGCGCATCTAAGGCCAGTAGGTCGTCGAATATTGTCTCGCCCTGACGCACAGCCAGAGTGACGCGCAATAAGCCGATGACGGTCAGGCAAACACCCACCATGGCTGCGGAAACAGTGAAAATATGGATGGAAATATCCTCTGCCAGTTGAATCTGGCTTTCGATTGTTTTTTGAGTATCCTCGTTCATGGTTTAAGCGCTTGCGTCGCGATATAGAGGGGCAGGTAACGGTTGAGCGGGTTTTCATCGCTCTCAAGGTCGTAATCTTCGTAGAAACCGACAATGGCGAAACCGGCTTCGATCTGCCCGCCGATTTGATCTTCTAAAGTGTGGCTGAACTCGAAGGGGATGCCTTCCTTGCGGTAGCGTTGCTTTTCCTCCTCGCTCAACTGTTCGACATCCGAATATGGCAATGCATATTTGACCTTCAGCTCGCCGTTGCGCTCCAGGAGCGCGTAGTCGAAGATGTAAATGACCGGGTTGTTGAAACCAGCGACCAAAATTCCCTGATGGCGCAACACACGGAACGCCTCTCGCCAAACAGGGCGTACCTGCGGCGTAAAAACATTGGAGACCGGATGTACCACCAGATCGAAACTCCCATCTGCGAAATGGCTGAGATCTGCCATATCCCCTTCCACCGTGTGGATGGTCAACCCCTCGCGTTCGGCAACAAAGCGGTCACGCGCAAGCTGCTTGGGCGAGTTGTCCAAAACGGTGACCAGCGCGCCGGCGGCAGCGAGGATGGGGGCTTGTTGACCCCCTCCAGACGCCAGGCAAAGGACACGTTTACCGGATAGAGGTTCTAGCCAATGGCGTGGAACTGGCTTAGTTGGCGTCAAATAAATCTTCCAAAACCCCTGCCGGGCGGCAGCGATTTCTTCGCTACTAACCGGCTGCGTCCAACGGTTGCCCTTTTCCACCTGACGATCCCAGGCCATGCGATTATGTTGGCGTATGCTGTTCATGGTTGCTTTACGCTCCGTATTTGAGCTGAGCAAAGCGCCGAATCTCTTACGATGGCTGGCGTTAGCGTGAAAAGTCCGGATCAGGCGAGGGCCTATGCATACCCTGGCACGCCCATGGCGCGGCAAAAATCCACCAGGTCGGGGTGGATGTAACGCCCATTCTCTTCAATCTGCAGGTCATCCAGCCAAACGGAGGCGTTCAACGCCACGCCATCGGAATGCAGCGGCGAGCCAAGCGGCGTAGCGCCGACCCCGAACTGCATACAGCCAAAAACACGCTCATCTTCCAGGATACGTCCACTGGGTCGGGACACCCCGGGGTTGAAGCCGAAACAGGCGTGCTCCATCAGATAAACATACGGGTTGTTCGCCTGCGCCAGCCAGCGAGCATAGAGCGTTGCTTCATAGCCGCCGTCAATCTCTTGAATATAGCCGTTCACAATGTGTAAACGCACCGGCGAACGGAGCAAACCCAGCTCGACTGGCGGCCAGAGAGCGCCATCGAATACTAACACGCCATTATAGCTCTCGCGATACGTCATGAAGCCAGATTGTCCGCTCAGCATCTGCGGATAGCCTCCCTGAGCTGGCGGTGGTTCCCAGAAGGGGTCGCCGGCTTTGTCAACCTGCATGGTCAGGTCGGTTCCTGCCGGGCTGGTCACGCGCACAAAATTGGCGGCTTGCGAATGGCGGTACAGCCATTCAGCCATAGCGCGCAGCGGCTCGTGTGATACGCGCCCCACTGTGCGCACCAGCATATCTACATCCATACCGGTTAGGCAAACGTAGATGCATCCACGCTCGATAGCTGCCTGATAGGTGGGGCTGTAAAGTTGATAGGAAACGGAGAAATCGAACCAGACATCCGCGGCGGCAGCCGCCCCCGTAACCGGCGCAGGCGGCTTTTGCATCGGCGCCGGCAACGAGGGGTACCAGATCAACGTTGGAACGCCGCCCACCGCTTGCGCTGCCCCGGCGACCGCCCGCGCAACGCGCAGATCGCTGGATGTGTCGGCGGTAATTAACACCTGCTGGCCGGGTTGTATGGGGCGGAAATCGGTCACCAGCTTGTGCGCCGCGGCGACCAGTTCGATTCCCAGGAATTCGGGTAGAGTTTCAACGCCCAAGTTCATAGGTTTTTAGGCTCGAAGTTTGCTACGATGTAGTTTTAGAACGCTCTGACGATTTCCTCAATCGGGCGATATTCGATATCGAAACCGAAGTAGCGCGGCCCGGCAGCTTTATCCAGGCCAAAGGGTGTGCGGAAAGCCTCTACACCCTTTATGCCAATGGCTGAGACGCGATCGCCTTCTTTGATCTGCGCGCTGCTTGGACCTGTCCCGTCTTCGTAGAGGAAGGTAACGATGTCAGGACTGCACACATAAGGCTCGCCGTCCAGCCAGGAGATGTGGTTCTCATTTTTAAACCAGGCTTTGAAGGTGTGTCCGGCGTATTTGCCCACGCCGCTGACCGTCACCGTTCCAAACATATAGCCGTCGCGATCCTCCCACCATTTTTCGCTCACCACGCCGTCGAACAATCGCCAGCCCTCGGCGGCGCGCGCCGCGGCATCCACGGCGTCTTCCCCGCTCTGACGCGCCTGGCGGATGGCTCGGCCAATGCGCAGCGCTTTGCTAACTGTGCCGCGCACTAAAATCTCCTTCATTTCCTTGCCGGAAAGCGGAGTGGCAGCCATAGAGGTGTTGCCGTAGGCAGCCACAGCCAGCATTTTGCCGATCCGTTCCAGCATGTGTGGGTTTTGCACTGTGCGGCAGATGACCACATTGCCCCAACGATCCACACTGGAGAAAGGATAGCTCTTTTTGCCGGCCAGGAATGGGGTCGTTTGCATCTCCTCCGGGATGCAGCGCCCGGCGTAATCACCGTCCACCACAGGGATGCCCAGGCGCGCACCCACCACTAGTGGCTCCGGCAGGTTAGAAGCCCCCGGTTCGGAAGGTACGATGCAACCAATGGGCTTTCCCAGGTAAGCGCCCAGTTCTTTGACCGCCTCCACCATGCTGTTCAACGGGAAGACTTCCACCAGGCCGGCGCGCTGGATCTCGTCTTTGGCGGCTTCCGATAAGGGCGCCACCGACCCCATGCCGTAAGGCTGGATTGTCAGGGCGTCATCGGGGATGTCCTCGGCGTCTACCCAGGAGAGCGTCAACCCTTCCTCCAGCGCGCTTTGGATGAGAGCCAGGCCGCGCTCGGCGCGTCCGCCGCCGCCGGCGCCCAGCACGAGGCAGCCCAGAATCAGATCTTCTCCGTCTTGCAAATTGGCGATTTTTCCAGCAGGCATGTTTTCCTCCATCCTAATAATAATTGAATTGATCACTCCACGTTTATGAGTGAATCAAGTGGCAGGCCGACCAATGCCCGGCACTGATTTGCTCCAGGGGTGGTTCCACCTGAGCGCAGATGTCCATCGCAAATGGGCAGCGTGGGTGAAAGCTGCATCCCGAAGGTGGACGCGCTGCATCGGGCGCTTTGCTGGGCATGGCGATGCGCTCGCGCTTTTCCTCTGGATGCACTTCGGGGATTGCGGAGAGCAACGCCCGCGTATAGGGGTGCTGCGCCTGACCCTCAACCAGGCTGGGCGCAGTGATCAACTCCACTACCTTTCCCAGATACATCACTGCGATGCGGTCGCTGATGTACTGAATCACGCTCAAATCATGTGAGATAAATAAATAGGTGAGTTTGAAACGACGCTGCAGATTACGCAACAAGTTGAGGATCTGCGCCTGTACGGATACATCCAAAGCGGAAGTGGGCTCATCCAGAACGATGAACTTTGGGTTGAGCGCCAGAGCGCGGGCGATAGCCATGCGTTGCAGTTGCCCGCCGCTGAATTCGTGCGGGTAACGGGACAGCGCGTCTTCCGGCATCCCCACCTGACGCGCCAGCTCTCTGGCGCGCTGCTCCAGCGCCTCGCCGCGCAGATCGGTGTGGGTGAGCAACGGTTCGGCTAGCGAGCGGAACATCGAAAAACGCGGGTCAAACGACGAATAAGGGTTCTGAAAGACGATCTGCATCTCGCGCCGCAGACGGCGCAGTGCGTTATGATCCAGGGCGCTTAAATCCTGGCCTTCAAAGATCACCTGGCCGGAGGTGGGTCTTGCCAGATTCAACAGCACTCTCCCCAGGGTGGTCTTCCCGCAGCCCGATTCGCCCACCACACCCAGCGTTTCCTGACGGTATATGGTCAGGTTGACGTCTTCAAGGGCGCGCACTGCTCCCCTTTTCGAGGGAAACAATCCCTGGCGTGGGTGGAAATATTTGGACAGGCGGCGCGTCTCGATTAAAATCTGGTCGCTCATTGGGCGACCTCCGGCGAATACAGATGGCAGGCGACCTGATGTTGCATTTCGCCTGGGTTAGCCGCTGCCAGGCGCGGCGGCGTCTGCCAGCAGACCTCCATCACACGTGGGCAACGCGGGTGAAAGGGGCAACCTGGGATAACGCTCAGCCCATTCGGCACATTCCCGGAGATGGATAGAAGGTCTTTCCCCTTTTGCTGCGCGGAAGGCAACGCTGCCAGCAGACCTTGCGTGTAGGGGTGCTTCATGCGGCGCAGCACCTCGCTGGTAGGGCCAATCTCCACAATCTGCCCGGCGTAAGCCACTCCCACCCGATCGCATGTCTCAGCCACTACGCCCAGGTTGTGGGTGATGAGCAGGATGGAAAGCCCGACATGCCGGCGTAATTCCACCAACAGCTCCAGAATCTGGTCCTGAATGGTGACATCCAAGGCAGTAGTCGGTTCATCGGCGATGAGCAGGCGCGCCCCCGAAGCCAACGCCATGGCGATCATCACCCGTTGCTGCATCCCCCCGCTTAGCTCGTGCGGGTAAGCCTGCATGATGCGCAGTGGATCAGGCAACGCCACTTCCTCCAGCAATTCCAGCGCCCGCTGTTCCGTCACCTTGCGGGAAGCCCGGGTGTGATGGCGGATGATGCGCTTGATCTGGCTGCCCACAGTGAACACCGGATTCAACGAGGTAGATGGATCCTGAAAGATCATAGCGATCTGGCGTCCACGGATGGCTTGCATCTCGCTTTCTCTGGCCTGGATCAGATCGCGCCCATCGAAGAGAATGCGCCCGGCGGTGATGCGTCCATGACCGGGCAAGATGCGCAGAATCGCCAGACAGGCCACTGACTTGCCGCAACCCGATTCACCTACCAAACCAAAGATTTCCCCAGGCTGTACATCAAAGGTCATGCCGTTGACAGCGTAAACCGTTCCAGCGTAGGTCTGAAAGACGACATGCAAATTTTCGACGGTCAACAATTCAGTCACGCGGTTATGTCCTGCGCAGGTAAGGGTCTGCGGCGTCGCGCAACGCGTCGCCGATGAAGTTGAACGCCAGTACGGTGAGGAAGATCGCCACGCCGGCTGCGCCGGCGAACCACGGGCGCTCAATAAAATACAGTCGTCCCTGGCTGACCATGTTGCCCCAATCGGCTGCCGGCGGCTGGACGCCCAGGCCGACAAAGTTCAGCGCCGCGCTGATCAGGATGGCTGATCCCAGGTCGAGGGTTGCCTGCACCCATACCGGCGTCATCACGTTGGGCAGCACATGCGTCAGGATAATCTTGTGTCCGGGCAAGCCGATGCTGCGCGCCGCTTCGATAAAGAAGCGCTCGCGCAGGCTGAGCGTTTGCGAGCGCACCAATCGGGTGTACCAGGGCCACCAGGTGACGGCGATGGCGATCATGGTGTTGGTGAAGCCCGCCCCTAGCGCCGAGGCGATGGCCAGGGCGAGCAGCAGGGAGGGAAAGGCCATGAAGACATCCGTGGTACGCATGATGATCTCATCTACCCAACCGCCAAGATAGCCGGCAATTGCTCCCAACGGTACACCGATCAAGACGGCAATAATCACTACCAGAAAACCCATCGAAAGCGAACTGCGCCCACCGTAAAGCACACGCGCCAACACGTCTCTTCCCAGGTAGTCGGTGCCCAGCGGGTGGGTAACGCTGGGTGGCTTGAACTTTTCCAGGATATTTGGATCGCCGCGCCCCTGTTCAGGATAAGGGGTCAATAATGGGGCAAAGATGGCGCCCAGAATGAAGATCGTGATGATCGCCAGACCGATCAACGCCAGTTTATCCTGGCGGAACGAACGCCAGATCAACCGCCATTCCGAGTAAGCAACGGTTGGCGAACCCAGCGTTGGTTCTACAAAAGGGGGGATTTCTACGCCCGGCGTGCTCTGCATAGCTCAACTCAGCGCCACTCGTGGGTCAATGGCTGCTTGAATCAGATCCAGCACCAGATTGACCACCACGTAAAACACGGTGACGATCAACGTCACCGAGACGATGACCGGGAAATCCAGCGATAGAACGGCGTTGGTCAGGTATTGTCCCAGGCCGGGCCAGGAGAAGATCACTTCCACCAGGATAGAGCCGGTCAGCGAATAGACAAAAGATAACCCAACCACATTGAGGGTGGGCATGATGGCGTTCTTCAAAGCCAAAACAAAAAGGATCGTGCGGCGAGGCAGGCCGGCGACGCGCGCCGCTAGGATGTATTTCTCATTCAGCGTTTCGATGATTGAAGCGCGGGTCATGCGGATGGATAAACCCAGCCCAAACGCCGCCAGGGTGATCGCCGGCAGGATCAGATGCAGCAATGCATCCTGAAACGCCGGCCAGTTGCCGGCGACCAGCGTATCCACGGTATAGAAGCCGGTGATCGGCGTGACCGGATAGTTGATCGCGATTTCGTTAGAGATGCGCCCGCTGATGGGGAGTAACTTCAGGCGAGCGAAAAAGATCAGTTGAAGCAGCAACCCCAGAAAGAAAGTGGGCAGTGAAACGCAGGCTACTGCCAGAATGCGCGAGAAATTATCCAAGGCGCCACCCTTCCAGGCGCCGGAGAGCACGCCCAGGGGGATGCCGATTAATTCGCCGATGATCATCGAGGCGATCACCAGCTCCAGGGTAGCGGGCAGGTAGGTTTTTAACTCGGTTAAGATCGGCTGGCGCGATTTGATTGAGACGCCCAGATCGCCATGCAGCAGCGAGGTGAGATAGCGCCAGTATTGGATGTACAGCGGTTGATCTAGCCCTAAGGTCTGCGTGGCTTTGGCGATTTGCTCCTGTGTAGGGCGCGGCCCCACCCAGGCAGCCGCCGGATCTGAGGGCAAGACGCGGGCGATGAAGAAGGTGATCAGCGAAACGCTGAAGAGCACCACGATTGCCAGAAAGAGGCGCTTGAGGATATATTCCCAACGTTGCATCGCAACCCAATCCTGGGGGTTGCTCGCCTATCACGGCAAGCAACCCCTGGAGGATGTATCAGCGGGTCAGGCTATAGACAAAGACAACGTGCGGATAGGCCGGGTTATCCACAAAACCTTTGACGTCCGCGCGGGCGATATGAATGTTTGCCAGGTCGTAGAAGAAGAGGGAGACTGCGTCATCCACCAGCATCTTCTGGGCTTCGATGAACATCTGCGTGGCTTTCTCTCGGTCGCTGCCGG
Source organism: Anaerolinea thermophila (assembly GCA_020724505.1). Lineage (GTDB taxonomy): Bacteria > Chloroflexota > Anaerolineae > Anaerolineales > UBA4823 > RBG-16-57-11. The sequence goes on along the minus strand of DYGV01000075.1, from coordinate 4,825 downwards.
AGATCTCGTTCGCCTGGTCAATCAATTCATCGAATTGCGGGTTTTTATAATACGCCAGGTTGAACAGCGTCTCATCTTCAGAGTGGAACATGGAGCGCAAGAAGCTGTAGGGTGAGATCAGGTCCGGCCACCAGTACATAACGAAGATGTCCTGGGCTTTCTGCGGGTCAGATTTGCCCAAATCCCACTGGGCTTCCCAGTTCAGGCCCTGGATCTCTAACTCGATACCCAGTTTTGCCAGCTCTGCCTTCCACAGTTCGCCGACCTGTTGTTCGTCCTGGTCTCCGGTGGCGAAGGTCATCAGCAGCTTAAAGCCGCCATCCGGATAACCTGCTTCGGTCAGCAGAGATTTGGCTTTCTCTAGATCATAGTGGTACTGGGGCACGTCTTTGGATTGTCCCCACATGCCCACAGGCACTGGGCCGTAGGACTGCGTGGCGCGCTCACCCATCACGCCCTGGATGAACTGCTCATAGGGGAAGGAATACGAAAGGGCCTGGCGCACCAGTTTGTTATCCAGCGGCGGCTTGACGGTATTCAACAGGCCGACCAGGTTCTGAAAAGATGGATTGCTATACACCACCAGGTCGGGATTGTTCCGCAGAGCGGGCAGGTTATCGGGCGCAACCTGGTAAGTGAAATCCGCCTCGCCAGACTCGATCTTTTGCTGCAAGACGACCGGATCTTCGATCAGTTCGAAGACCACTTTTTCGAACTGACCTTCCTTCCAACCGCCCCAATAGTCGGCGAAGCGTCCCATCACCAAACGCGAGCCGCGTTCGTAACTCTCAATGGTGTAAGGGCCGGTGCCGGCGCAGTGGCCTTCGTTGAACCAATCGGCGCCTTTCTCTTCATAAGCCTTGGGGCTGAAGATCCAGGCGGCGTAATTAGCAGAGGCGATCAGATCGAGCGGGGCGGCGTAGGAGAGGTTGAATTTGACGGTATATTCATCCACCACCTGAATTTCCTGCACCGGATCCCAAATATAGGCTGCGCCAACGGCCAGCTCTTTGGTCTTCTCAATGGAATATTTGAGCGCCTCGGCGTTGAAAGGTTCACCATCATGGAATTTGACACCCTGGCGCAGTTTAAAAGTCCACTCGGTGGTTTCGGGGTTCGATTCCCAGCTCACAGCCAACTTGGGGGCGAGAATTTCTGCGCTGCCTGGCGGATTGTAGAAGGTCAGCCCTTCATAGCAGTTTGCCATCACCACCAGGTCGTTGGAGTAGCTGGTAGCCGGATTCAAATCCGGGAAAGTGGTAGGGTGGGCATAGACAAAGACCTTCGACCGTGGTACTTCGGCAGAGCTGGGCGGCTCTGTGGCGGCGGGCGCCTCGGTCGCCGCTGGTGCTTCAGTAGCTGCCGGAGCCTCGGTAGCGGCTGGGGCTTCGGTTTGGACTGGCTGGGCAGGGGCTTGGGTCGGCGTGGCTGGTGGCGCGCACGATGCCAGCAGGGCGATAAGCAAAACCACAGCCAACCAGCGAGACACAGGGTTAGCGGTTCTCATTTCGTTTTCTCCTTCCTAGATTGGGCTAATACAAAAGGGTAAGGATCGGTCGGCGTAATCGCAATATTATACTTTAATTTTCGCTGTCCAACGGCGAGGATTTTGTTTTGGTATGTACCAAAAAATCAGTTGCTGTGGGATTTGTTCTTGAGTGTTCTTTTTTGCACAAATGGAGTAGAATTACCTGCAACTATGCCGCCTTTCATTCAGTTTATTCTTCGTCGCCTGTTTACAGCTTTCGTATCTTTGATCGCGATTACCATGCTTCTGTACGCCGGCGTGATGTTAACCCCGCCGGAAGCCCGGGCGCGTCTTTACCTACCACAGGTCAATGGCGAGGGACAGGCGAGCCAGGCACTTGTCCAGTCGGTTATTCAGAAACATCATCTTGACGAGCCATACCTAGTGCAATATAGCTACTGGGTGCGTTCGCTACTCACCGGCTCATGGGGATATAGCCCTACTTTGCGGGAATACGTGCTGCCTGCCTTGCTGCGTCGCACGCCAGTGACCCTGGAACTGGCGCTGTACTCGTTACTGCTATTGATCCCCTTGGGCTTGGTCAGTGGGTTCATTGCCGGCTGGCGGCCCAATCAGCGTTTCGACGGTCTGTTCCGCAGTCTTGCCTATTTCGGTACTTCGACGCCTCCATTTATCTTTTCGATGGTCTTGCTGGCGGTTTTTTACGTTCAACTGGGTTGGTTCGCTCCAGAGCGGATGGATGTGACTACTCAATTAGAACTGATGCGCTCCGGTTTTGTCAATTACACCGGCGCTCTGACGCTCGATAGCCTGCTCAACCGTCGCTTCGATGTTTTTCTGCTCGCCTTGCGTCATCTGGCGATGCCCATCATGACCCTGTCCATATTCTATTGGGCAACGTTAGGGCGGGTGACCCGCGCCGCAGTGTTTGGTCAACGCAACCAGGAATATATCATTGCCGCCCGCGCCCGTGGCATCCCAGAACGGAGACTGATGTGGCGGCATGCCCTGCGCGCCATCCTCGCGCCGACGTTGACCACCATGGCTATTTCGGCCTCCAGCATTGTGACCAGCAGCTTTGTGGTTGAAATCATTTTCGTGCTGCCGGGCGTGTCTCAGGTGATTGTTAAAGCCATGCGCGGCTTGCCAGACGCCCCTGCATCCTTAGGTTTCGCTGTCTATAGCGTGATGATGGTAATCTCTTTGATGTTTATCCTGGATGTGTTACAGGCAATCTTGGATCCGCGAGTGCGCGACGAGGTCTTAAAGGCATGAGACGACGCCGGCGGATCTTTATCTCTCGCTGGCAAAACTGGCTGGGGCTAGCGCTGGTGCTTACCTTTACTATCGCCGCGCTGGCTGCCCCCCAAATCTCGCCTCCCAATGAGCGGACGGTGGGCGCCTTCAAAAAGGTGGGTCGCTCTTCGGATATGACCCCGCACCCACCGAGCGAGGAGGCGATCCTCGGCACGCTTCCTGGTCAGACGGATGTGTTCCACGCCATCATTTGGGGGGCGCGCGATGCGATGATCTTTGGCCTATCGGTGGCGATCGGTGCGTTTATCTTTGGCAGTCTGTTCGGCGCGGTATCCGGGTATGCAGGGGGCGCGGTCAACAACCTGATGATGCGTATCGCTGATGCTTTTCTCACCTTCCCGGCGCTGGCGGGGGTGGTCTTTTTGCAACAAATCGTCGCTGTCACCATCGAATCCATGGGCGGATCATATTGGTTCAACCCCGATACGTACGGCGACATGGTTTACTTCCCGTTCACGCCGCCGCCCTTTGCTGTCTTTCTGATGAAAACCAACCCTGTGCTGATCAGTCTGATCCTCTTTTCTTGGATGCCGATTGCCCGTATCGTCAATACCCAAGTCATCACGCTGAAGAACACCGAGTTCATCCAGGCGGGGCGGGCGCTTGGCGCCGGGCCGGTTTGGATCATCCACCGTCACCTGCTTCCCAACGCCATCGGGCCGGCGATTGTGCTGGCGGCGCGCGATGTGGGCAGCTCTGTCATCCTACAAGCCACGATCACCTTCATCGGACTTGGCGGCGCTTCCCCGTGGGGCGCGCTGCTCTCGCTAGGGCGCAATTGGGTCATCGGCCCCGGCGGTAACTTGCTCGCCACCTGGTGGATCTTTCTCCCCCCAACACTGGCAATCCTTCTCTTCGGGGTTGGTTGGAACCTGCTCGGCGACGGGCTGGCAGAAGCACTTGACCCCACGGCTTCGATCAATCAAAACCCAACCTGAGGGCGCGCCCGGCGATCTGCGCCAGCAACCCCGGCCTAGTAACAGTATTCCGAAATCAAATCCTCGTTGGGATCGTACAACCCGCCGCAATCGGTGTCGTTAGACCATACCGGCTCATCGCTCTCGAAGCTCAGCCCGGCGCAGCTATCGTTGTGAACTTCATTGGTGTACACGCGGCAGTAGGCGCCCGGCTGTAAGATGAAGGAGGGGAAATATAACTCCGCGCCGGAGTCGTAGGCGAACACGCTCCAGCCCTCCAGGTCTGCCGCCGCGTTGCCCTGGTTCAAGATCTGAATGTATTCATCGCTCTCGTTTTTAGTGGCGTCGCCCTGTGGGTAGATGCCGCTAATCACCAGGTTGCCGCTCAGGGTGATCGTGCCGCGCAGTGTGGGCGTCGCCGAGGCCGCAGCGGTGACCGTTCCTGTAGTTGTGGTGGCTGCGGCGATCTGCGTGCCGCTGGGTGTGGGGGGCGTGTAGCAATACAGATCCACCCGCGCCCCGCTGGCGTCGAAGAGCGAGGCGCAGTCGCCGTCGTTGGCCCAGATGGCCATCCCGCTGCTAAAGCTATCTGGCACGCAGGAATCATCCTGCACCATGTCGGTGTACACGCGGCAAGTCTGGCCGGGCTGCAGAGTGAATTCGGGAAAGGTAAAGTCCTGGCCGGAGGCGCCGGCGTTGATGCGCCAGCCGGTCAGATCCACTGGCGCAGTGCCGTCGTTGCCAATCTGGATGTATTCATCCGCCTCGCTATCGGGCGTCTGTCCTTGATAGAAGATGAATTTTATGCGTATGCCGGTTGCCTGCGGGGTGCGCGCGGCAATGGGGGCGGGTGTGGGCAAGGCGCGTGCTGCCTGCACCCCCCATAACCCGGCGCCGGCACTCTGCGCCATTTGTTGCGCGGCGGCGAAGGTCCGTTCGCAGGCGTAACCACTCATCTCTGGGTCCAGACGGGCATCGCCGGAGAGCAGCAAGTCGAAGTTGATAAATTCACCCTCCGGGGTAAGCACGTAGCGCAACCATTGGCCGTATGCGTCCATTTCTGGCGCGCCGTTCGGTGAATCTGGCAACAGACGCACCACCT
>DYGV01000074.1:17627-17883 GCA_020724505.1 Anaerolinea thermophila | reverse complement strand
CAATATGCCCAAGGTGAAAGTAGAAACCAATCGCAATATGGCGATCTTTGATCTGGTCTTGGAAGTGCGCGATATTTTACAGCTTAGCCGAATTTTAGACCGTTTGGAGAATTTACCCAACGTGATGGAAGCGCGCCGTGTACGTCCAGGTTGACATGGTATAATTCCCCGCCGAATGACCCAAAACCTACCTTACTTAGAGGTATCTGAAGCGCGGCAACGCTTGCTGGCTCATTTTGCCCCGCTAGAGCCTGAA
>DYGV01000074.1:0-17617 GCA_020724505.1 Anaerolinea thermophila | reverse complement strand
GTGGAGTGTGTGGGGAGAATATTGGCTGAGGATATTTTCGCCCCTTATGATCTGCCGCCATTTCCGAATTCTGCTATGGATGGGTTTGCTGTGCGCGCAGCCGATGTCGCCAACGCCAGCCAGCAGAAACCCGCAAAATTGCGCGTAATCGCCGACATCCCTGCTGGTCGAACGCCGGATACAGTGATTCAACCTGGCGAGGCGGCGCGGATCATGACCGGCGCCCCGTTACCGGAAGGGGCGGATTGTGTGATTCCGGTTGAGGACACAGATTTCAATTACCGTCAGCCGGGCTTGCCGGCGCCGTCTGAGGTTTGTATTTATCGGGCGACGAGGGAGGGAGCAAACGTTCGACCTGCTGGAGAAGATGTTAAGCGGGGGGAATTGGTCATGAATGCCGGTCATCGTTTACGACCCCAGGACGCTGGGCTCTTGAGTATGCTTGGTCAGGCGCATGTGAAGGTGCGACGTAGGCCGCGAATAGCAATCTTTTCATCGGGCGATGAGTTGGTGGATGTAAATCAACCCCTTTCGCCAGGCAAGATCCATGACGCGAACTCCTATACGCTCGTCGGATTAGTGAGGCAAAGCGGCGGCGAAGCCATCAACCTGGGCGTGGCGGCTGATAATCCCCATGCGGTGCGCGCGCTCCTTGAACGCGCCGTTCAAAGCGAGGCGGATTTAATTGTATCTTCAGCAGGTGTGAGTGTGGGAGCGTTGGATTTTGTGCGTAGCGTGGTTGAGCAGGAGGGTAGCCTTACTTTCTGGCGTGTGAATATGCGCCCGGGGAAACCTATTGCATTTGGCAATTATCACGGCATCCCATTTATTGGGTTGCCCGGCAATCCGGTGTCGGCGTATGTCGGGTTCGAAGTTTTCGTGCGCCCTGCCTTATTGAAAATGCAAGGAGCGGTTCAACTAGAACGTCATTGGCAAATTGCGCGCTTGATGGAACCGGTCGAATCGGACGGACGTGAGACATACCTGCGCGCCACGGTTAGATTTCACGAAGATGAAATCCAGGCGCGATTTACAGGCCATCAGGGATCTGGAAATTTACTTTCATTGGTGCAAGCAAATGCCTTGCTTTTTATCCCATCTGGTGTAAAATCATTGCCGTCTGGCAGCCTGGTAAGAATATTTTTATTGGATGAAGTGGTTTGATTTGGAAAAACTGTGATTTTAGGAGGAATGAATGCCCCGAATTCGCTGTCATTACATAGATTGTGTATTCCTCGATGATGGTTATTGCGGCGCAGCCGCGATAGAGATAGATCCAGACGTGGGATGCATGACTTTTTCCAGGGCTGATGATGTAGAAGCTGAGGCAGAGTGGGAAGAAGACGAAGAAGAATTGGACGAATGGGAAGATATTGACCTGGAAGAAGACGCTGAAGAACTGTGGCTGGATGACGACGAAGAGTATTAATCATGTTTGGAAATGCTCGGCAGAGACATGTTCCTTTCAAGGCGCTCTTGACAGCCCTTGTCCTGCTGAGTTTAGCACTTGCGCCGCATAAGGAGGCGTCGGCTAGTTTTGCATCGCTGACCATATATACGCCTCAGCCAATTACACCCACCTATATCTCCAATTTTGTGGATCCACAAGCAGGTTGCGATTGGGCGGGTGTAGGCGGGCAGGTTTTTAATCAGCGAGGTTTTCCTGAGAATGGATTGGTAGTACGCATCAGTGGATTGCTGGAAGGGAATAATCGGGTGGAGTATGCCCTCTCCGGCAGTTCCCAACAGTTTGGGGCTGGCGGCTATGAAATCGCTCTAGCAAATCATGCCCTAAACACCGACGGATTGCAGTTACAGCTCTTTGATTTGGCGGGAGAAGCGAAATCGCCGGTGGTGATTGTGCGGCTATCGAGTAATTGTCAGCAGAACCTTACCATAGTCAACTTTCGGCAAGTTACCTTTACTCGCTTTTTGTACTTGCCCGTTCTTCATCGTTAGTTATAAATGCAGAACATGCCGCTTATAGATCATTTTGGCTTGATTGCGCCGTATTATGATCGGGTGATTCGTCTTCAATCAAAGGAAAAGCTCATTGCGCTCGCAGGAGTATCTAACGGCGGCCGTTTGTTGGATGCGGGGGGCGGAACGGGTCGCGTCTCTCAGACGTTGCGCGAGCTGATGGATGCGATTGTTATCATGGATGAATCAATGGGGATGCTGCGCCAGGCGAAGAACAAGGGGGGTCTGGAAACTGTATGCTCAAAAACTGAACTCTTGCCCTTTGAGAGTCAAACTTTTGATTATGTGATATTGGTTGACGCTCTGCACCATGTGACCAATCAACAACAGACGATTTCAGAGCTATGGCGCGTGCTAAAATCTGGTGGCCGCATGGTTATTGAGGAGCCGGATATTCAAAAACCATCTGTGAAACTGATCGCGCTTTTTGAGAAACTGGCCCTCATGCGTAGCCATTTTCTATCTTCACGAGAGATCGTCGCGTTATTTGATAAATATCCCTCCGCCCGAATTCATGTGGAGCAGGAGGGATTTAATATCTGGGTAGTAGCGGAGAAGCAGCCGTCGATTTAAAAAGCAGCTGCTTCTATAAGAATGTCTAAACTGTGTTTTCTTCCAAAAGATTTTCCGATTCTTCTTCGTCTTCGTCCGTATTAATTTTTAGGGCTTGCAATGCAGCCGGGGTTGAAGCCAGGAAGGTCAAAGTCATAATGACTGCTGAGGTCAGACACCAGACACAGCTTGCCCCAATGACAAAAGGCTCTAAAAATGTCAAATAAATTGAAAATAAGATGCCAAACCAGGTCATGCCCCACATCGCCAATGCAGCGGGGTCACGCAGTGAAGAAGGGCCATATTGCCTGATCGCCCAAGCGACTAAGATTGCAAGGTAACCTAGCAATCCCAACACACCCACCGGAATCACACCGAACAGGTATGCATAGGGGCTCTCTTGGACGGAGTTACAATTACCAACCGGTCCACATACCGCTTCGGATTGGGTGATTTCGATATAGGACATATAAAGCGCCACCCCAGCCCCAGCTATTGAAAGAAGTGGGATGACCCAACCTGGCCAACTCAGGCTGCGAGCTTGACCACCACGGAGATAGGTCGTTCCTACACCTATTGCGCTCCCGATCATTACGATCAGTACAATTACAGAAATGGTGTTGGCAATCGGATCTTGCAAAAAGCGCTGGATGAAGACGGGTTGATTGGGTGTAGATTCTTCGGTTTGCGCCTGGGATATTGACGCGGGCTGAACAGAGTCTGCTGGTGGTTGCGCAGCAAGAACCTGTTCTAATCCTGGGATAGCTGGCCAGTCTATGCCGCCGGCAGCTAGACCTTTCTCGATGATAGCGGGAAATTTCTCTGGTATTTCCTTGGATCCGACCAACACTTGATCCCCTACTACCAGGGTAGGAACTCCAATGCGATCATCAGGCACGTTAAACTGATAAAGCATAGACTGATAGAGAGCAGAGCCTATTTCGTGATCAATGTCAATGCCTACGATTTCGAGCTGATCGCCATATTTTTGCACCAATGGGGGCAAATCCTGCTCCATGACCTTATGGCAATGCGGGCATGTAGGGGAGAAGAAAAGCACTGCGCGCACCTTCACCGATTGTGCATGAACGGATCGAACAAACGAAACTGGTAGCAGGTATATCATCAAAAAGATAATAAGCACCAGGAAAATGAAAGGTTTTCGACGGGATGCCACAATTACCTCCATAACGTTTTAATCACTTATTCCATTAAGAAATCCAATAGTATTCGGTTAAACTTCTCTGGTTGCTCAACAGAGACAGCATGCCCGGCGTCTTGGATAACCGCTTGTCGGGCGTTGGGAATACGTTCGACGAGCATACGTTGTACAGATGGCGACACAGTGGTGTCTTTTTCGCCAGTGATGATCAACGTTGGGGCAGATATTGTACTCAGTCGCTGGCTTACATTAAACGTGGCCAGGGAGCGCATCGCCGAACGATAATAAGCTGGCTTCACCTGAAGAATTTGTGCGATGAGCATCTGGCGTAGTTCGGCTTGCTCGGGCTGAGGGAAAATGCGTTTCGCTACAACCTTTGCTTGAGTCGAAAGCCCAAATGTATGGATCAACGTCCAGCGCAAAAGGTAATAAGGCCAGGAGCGTGGGTTAGAGAAATCCAGTTTGGCATAAGTGTTGACGAGAACGAGTTTTTTAACCAGCTTTGGGAAATCTAATGCCAATTGAAGCGCCTGTGTTCCCCCCATAGAGATTCCGACCACATGCGCTGCGGTAATCTTCAGCGTGTCGAATAACTCTGGGATGAACGTGATTAGTTCAGCGATGCAATTCAATTTGCGGAGGCCGCTGGAGCGACCGAATCCTGGGCTATCTGGTGCAACCACGCGAAAACCGGCAGGGGTTAAGGCGGGAATCTGTAACTGCCAGGATGCGCTATCTGCCCCTAATCCATGCAAAAGAAGCGCCGTTTCATGTCCTGATGAGTTTTCGTCCAGGTAATAGATATTGACGTTATGAGATAGCGTCAAATTGGGCATACTTTACAGGCGCTGGAATGGAGTGGGGGATGACGTAGAACCACCTCCGCAAGCGGAGGCGGTCGAAGATTGCCCGGCCATTCGTCGTTGGATTAGGGCTTATCCATGGTTTCTTCAGGTTTGGATTCTTCTTTTTTTACTTCGTCATCTTCTTCGTCACCGCGTAAGCCTTCTTTGAATGCGCGAATACCGCTTCCCATTTCGCCAGCGATTTTGCTAATGCGACCTACGCCAAACAGGACAATCACGATGACTAAGATGATGATTAACTCTGTTGGACCGAGGTTCATGATCCTTCTCCAATTCTCCAGGATTTATTACCTGTGATGACGCGTTGTGAATTATACTACGCTTTCCTGGTAGAATTGTTCTCGTGGCAGATCTGATAATAATCGGCGGTGGATTGGCAGGATGCGAAGCTGCCTGGCAAGCTGCTCAACGTGGATTGCAGGTTGAGCTATATGAAATGCGCCCGTATATAACCACTGGCGCGCATCGGGGGGCGTTTCTGGCGGAGCTGGTATGTTCGAACTCTCTAGGCTCCAACCTTATTGATCGCGCTCCAGGTCTCCTCAAAGAAGAGCTGCGTCGTTTGGGCTCTTTGCTACTCATGTGTGCAGAAAAATCGTCTTTACCTGCGGGCGGCGCTTTGGCGGTGGATCGAGATGATTTTGCCCAGCGCGTGACAGAGCTTGTTGAAGGGCATAGTAATATTCGGGTTATTCGAGAAGAAGCACGCCAGATCCCTGAAGCGCCAACCATCATTGCATCTGGTCCGCTAACTTCGCCAGCGTTGTCTCAGGCGATTGCTCAATATATCGGGGATGAACATCTTTATTTCTTTGATGCGATTGCGCCAGTAATTTATGGCGAGTCAATTGATATGTCCATTGCGTTTCGAGCCTCTCGTTATCAACGGGGAGAGCAAGAAGCCGGCGATTACATCAACTGTCCGTTTACCAGAGACGAGTACTATGCATTTGTTCAAGCATTGTTATCAGCAGAGCGTATTGAGTTGCGCGAATTTGAACAAGCGCTGCAAAAAGGCGTACGCGCTGGCGCCAGTCAATTTTTCGAAGGTTGTTTGCCAGTAGAGATTTTAGCCCAACGGGGTGCAGACGCGCTGGCATTTGGGCCAATGCGTCCAGTGGGATTAGTTGACCCACGTAAAGGCAGGAGGCCTTTTGCGGTTGCCCAATTGCGGCAGGACAATTTAGCAGGCACTTTATTCAATCTGGTGGGGTTCCAAACCAATCTCAAATATAGCGAGCAACAGCGCGTTTTCCGTATGATACCAGGTTTGCAGCGGGCGGAATTTGCTCGTTACGGTCAGATGCATCGTAACACATTCATCTTTTCACCGGCGCATCTACGACCGACTTTACAACATCGTCGTCGGGATGATTTGTTCTTCGCTGGGCAGATCACAGGCATTGAGGGTTATGCTGGCAATATTGCCTCCGGTCTGTTAGCCGGGCTGAACGCGGCGCGTTTGCTACAAGGTCAATCACCGTTGGAATTACCTGCTACCACCATGCTTGGGGCGCTATGTCACTATATTACAAACGCCAGCGAAGCGGATTTTCAGCCCATGAAAGCCAATTTTGGTTTGTTGCCGACGCTTGAGGATGATCTATTCTCGCGAGACAAAAAGCGACGCTACCAGGCGTATGTACAAAGAGCGCTCAGTGATCTGGATCGGTTTATGTCATTGACAGGCGTTGAAGTTCCAGATTTTGCAGTCACGCAGGGATGGGAATGAATTTCCACACAGAATTAATGGTCTTTCGCCAGCAGTTGAAGTAAACTTGGTATATTGATATTTATGAGAAGCGTCGAAGCTCTGGAAATGATCTATCGCCCATGGTTGCTGCGCGTAACCAGACGGCTTGCCCGCGGCGAGGAATTGCGCGTTAATCTGGCGCAAATCCTGGAGCAGTTCTATAACGCTTTAGTGCAAGTTGTTGAAACGGGTGATCCTGCCTGGTTGGACCCCATTTTAAACGAATGGGTAAAGGCTTACACCGAGTCGGAAATCTCGTCGCATGAACTGAGCCTGCTGGCAATTCTCGGACAGATCCAATTAGCGACCTTGGATGTAGCGCGAGAAATATTAGCGGAAGCAGATGCATTATCGCTTATCAGCCTGGTGGCGCCAGCTTTCGTATATGCCTTCCAAACCGCGGCTCGATTAGAGATGGAGCGAACGATCGAGCGTATATCCTGGGATCTAGAGAAAGCCAATGCTTCCCTACAAAGACTGGATAAAAGCAAATCGAATTTTATCTCGGTGGCGGCGCATGAATTAAAGACCCCTTTGACTCTCATCGAAGGTTATGCCGCTATGCTGCGCGATCAGTTGCCGTCTGGCACGGAGTATGACCAGGCACGCATCATCCTGAAAGGTATGAACAATGGCACGAGGCGATTGCGTGAAATTATTGATGACATGATAGATGTTTCGTTAATAGATAACAATTTGTTGTCATTGAATTTTCAGCCGGTGTGGATAAATCGTCTGATTGACTTGCTCCACAAGGAACTGGCGCGCTCGCTTGAAGAGCGAAAGCAAATCCTTGAAATCCATCCGTTTGACGGCTGGGCGGAGATGACCTTTGGCGATAGTGAGCGTTTGTATCAGGCTTTTCGTAATGTGTTACTGAATTCGATTAAATACACGCCCGATGGCGGAAAAATCACCATCTCTGGGCGACAATTGCCAGGTTTTCTTGAAGTCGTCGTTGCCGATACAGGTATTGGTATTGATCCTGAGGATCATTTACGCATTTTCGATAAATTTGGCAATTTGGGGGATGTTTCTTTACATTCCAGTGGAAAAACTAAGTACAAAGGCGGCGGCCCAGGTCTTGGATTGTCCATTACGAAGGGCATCATCGAGGCGCATGGGGGGTCAATCTGGGTAGAGTCTCCAGGATATGATGAGGTCAATTGCCCGGGTTCGACCTTCCACATCCTTCTGCCTCTACGTAAGACGCCCCCAGATGATCGGACGGCGAAATTATTTGCGCCGCTTTATGATGCAGAAAATTTATCCGGTGGATCTTGATCAGGCGAACGAAGCCCTTTAGATTACGAACAGGTGTCACATGGCGAAAAAATTACCCGAAATTACCACTCAACCGCGCGAAAGAGCATTTCTTGTAGGAGTTGAGGTTCATGGCGAAAATTCTCTCTTGAGCGTATCGGATTCATTGGACGAGTTAGCGCTGTTGGCGGAAACTGCTGGATTAGAGGTAGTGGGTCGAGCAACTCAAAAGTTGGATCGGCTGAACCCTCAAACCTTCATTGGCTCTGGTAAAGTAGAAGAAGTGAAAGCGCTGGCTGAAGAGCTGCAAGCGGAGGTGATCTTGTTTGATGATGAGCTATCGCCGCGTCACTTGCGAGAATTGGAGCGCATTTTCACCGATCGAGTCCGCATCCTGGACCGAACAGCCTTGATTCTGGATATTTTTGCACAACACGCAAACACCCGTGAGGGCGCATTGCAGGTTGAGCTGGCACAATACGAGTATCGTTTGCCGCGCCTGACGCGCGCTTGGACACACTTGGCGCGGCAGGCTGGCGGTGGCGGAGGGCGATCGGGAAGTGTAGGAGGAGTGGGATTACGCGGCCCTGGCGAAACGCAGTTGGAAGTAGATCGGCGTGACATTCGCCGACGTATAGATCATCTTAAGGAAGAGCTGGAGAAAGTGCGCACTCATCGTCAGCAGTATCGTCAGCGTCGAAAACGTTCTCAACTACCGTTGGTAACATTGGTGGGCTACACCAATGCGGGTAAATCTACGCTGCTCAATCGGCTGGCTCAGGCGGATGTGTATGTCGCCGATCAATTATTTGCCACTTTAGACCCCACAACTCGACGAGTGGAATTGCCAGGTGGGCATCAGGCGTTGTTTACTGATACGGTTGGATTCATTCAAAAGCTTCCCACCACGCTGGTTGCTGCTTTTCGCGCCACATTGGAAGAGATTGCAGAAGCCGATCTATTGCTACATTTGATTGACATTACACACCCCAACGCTCATGCGCAGGCTGAAGCTGTTCATCAGACATTAAGCGAAATCGAGGCCGATCATATCCCAGTCTTGACGGTGTTGAATAAGATTGATCGGCTCAAGGATCCGCAAAGCGCCCGTGATGCGCTGGGATCTTTTCCGAACGCTGTGGCGATCTCAGCGTTAACGGGTTTGGGAATTCCGGAAATGCTGTCAGCGGTTAATGAGTCGCTATTTGAAAAATACACAGATATCGAAGTATTTTTGCCCTACCAACAGGGCGTTTTGATTTCACTCTTCCACGAACAGGGTCAGGTGGAGCGAATAGAACATGTGCGCGGCGGAGTAGAAATCCACGGGAAATTACCAGGACGTTTGGTAGCGCGTTATCATCCATTTTTGTTGGCCAGACGCGATCAAGTTCCTGCTACGCCAACCGAAGGCGAAGCGGAAATGACAGAGACGCAATCATTATGGCAAAATACAACGATGGATTGAACGCATTGATCTGGCAGCGGAGGTAAATAGATGGGGCAGCGCATCAATCAGTTTCTGGATTGGCTCTCCGATTTTTTAGCGCATCGCAAGGGATTGCTGCCGATCATAGGTATCTTATTGGTGGCAATTAATTTTATCTTACAGTTCATCCCCCTGGCAGGATGGTTGGCGCAGACGAATCTAATGCTTCACCTGGGCATTATCGTTGCAATCGTCGGCATTCTGCTTGCCTGGGCGTTGTAAAAAGACCGTTGTATGGGGCGTGATGGAGTGACGAACCGAGTGCTTTACATTGAAGATAACCCGGATATTGTCCGCCTGGTGCAAAGTTCATTAGAAGAGAGAGGTTATGAATTTCATTGGGCGCAAGATGGAGTCAGCGGATTGCAATTGGCAGAACAATTATTGCCGGATGTGATTCTACTGGACATAAGTCTGCCGGATGTGGATGGGTTTGAGGTTGCCAGACGACTGCGGCGCAGCACAATAAGCGAATTGACCTATACTCCGATTATTGCAATCGTCGCGAACGCGTTGCGCGGCGATGTGGAGAAAGCATTGGCAGCCGGTTGCGATGTCTCGATCGCCAAGCCGATCAACTTACGTGAGTTGTGGATGCGTCTGGAAAGCTTTTGGATCAACAAATAAGTATGAATTACTTGATAGAACTGAAGTGTTCGTCTTGCGGAAAATCCTTTGACCCAGATCGGTTACAAACCTATTGCTTGGCTTGCAGCGCGCCCTTGCTGGCGGAATATGACCTGACGCAAGCTCGCCGCCAACTCGATCGGGATCGAATTGCTACTCGGCGGCGCGGCATGTGGCGCTGGAGTGAGTTGCTCCCGGTGCAGGACCCCTGTAACCGCATTACTCTGGGGGAAGGGGATACGCCATTACTCCATGCAGCGCGCCTGGGTCAAAGCCTGGGGCTGAGCCAGGTATATATCAAGGACGAAAGCTTGAATCCTACCGGCTCATTTAAGGCACGTGGCTTAGCGGCGGCGGTCGCAAAAGCAAAGGAACTAGGGGCGAAGCGACTGATCATCCCAACGGCAGGCAATGCCGGCGGGGCGCTGGCGGCTTATGCGGCGCGTGCGAGGCTAGAGGCGTGTATTTATATGCCCAAAGACACACCGCGGGCGAATATCGAGGAATGCCGTATCGTTGGGGCACAGGTCGTTTTGGTAGATGGGCTGATCAGCGACGCCGGTCGGATGGCAGGAGCGCGAGCGCAGGCCGAAGGCTGGTTTGATGTCTCCACCTTCAAAGAACCATATCGCTGCGAAGGCAAGAAGATCATGGGGTATGAACTGGCTGAGGCGTTCGGTTGGCGGTTGCCAGATGTGATCGTCTATCCGACTGGCGGCGGTACAGGGTTGGTGGGGATGTGGAAGGCGTTCAAGGAATTGACCGCGTTAGGCTGGCTAAAAAGCGATGCCTTGCCGCGCATGGTCTCGGTTCAGGCAAAAGGCTGCGCCCCAGTGATAAAGGCTTTTCATGAAGGCGCGGAGACTTGTCAATTTTGGGAAGGCGCGCAGACGATTGCCTCTGGGTTGCGCGTGCCGAAGAGCTTTGCCGACCGTCTCATCTTGCGCGATTTGCGCGAAAGCAATGGCGCGGCGGTCGCGGTTAGTGATGAAGAGATCCTCGAAGCACAAAGGAAGATGGCAGAATTGGAGGGAGTATTCGCTGCACCGGAAGGAGCAGCGACATTGGCCGCTCTGGCGCATTTGGTGAAGTCGGAGTTGGTGCAGCCAGACGAACGAGTGGTGTTGTTCAACACTGGCGCAGGGATAAAATATCTGAGCTGATGAGTGCGACAGAAGTGAAATTTAGACGGGGTCGGATGTTTTTCCGACCCCGTTCACTCTTACGCCGCAAGCGACGCCTCACAGCCGCTCCTGCTTAATACATAATCATCACCTGTCAAGGCAAGATAGCGAAAACACGCGCCGGGAAACCGGAGCCATTGGCTGGCTTGGGGAAAGCTACGACGACCAGCGCGCCAGCCTCAGGCACCAGATCCAGATTGGTGAGTAATTCGATTTGATAGTGATTGGTACTGAGAATGTAGGCTTCCAAGGAGTAATCGCCCTGGCTGGTGGCGATGCCTGGGTCAGTGTCGGTGGGTTCATGACCTGAGGCAGTGATGTGGCGCACTTCGTATAGATACTTAAGTGTCTCCATACTCCAGCCCGGATAGTGGGCGATGCCGTTTGCGTCTTTGTTCTGCATGGCAGCCATGTCTGGCCAGCGCTTTGACCAGTCGGTGCGCATGGCGACGAAAGCGCCCTTGGGAATGGGGCCATACTTGCGCTCCCAAGCCTTGATATCTGCCATCTTCAGAGTGTAATCTGGATTGAGGGCCACTTTATCATGTACATCTATGACGACCAGGGGCATGATCATCTCTTTGACATCAATCTGATCAACAGTGCGCAACCCTCGAATGAAATGGGCTGGTGGATCTACATGCGTTCCCCACTGACCGACATGTGTGTAAAGCTGCGCGTAGAAACCTGTACCTAAAGTTCCCGGACCAGGCGGGTTGTCATCATACCAATAGAGAAGTTCACGCTCTTCGTCGGGGAATCCCGGCCAATGGGGGATTCCAGGCCCGAAGGAGTGAGTCAAATCTACGAATTGCTTTTGACGGATGATGTTCCACGCTGCGGTCAGCGAAGAACCTTTTGGTGCACCGCCGCTGATCAGGATTGTTAACAGGATCGCTGCCAGCGCAGCGCTGAGCCATTTGTACTTATAGTCTTTCATAGCTGTCCTCCTTAGACAAATACAAAACAGAAGATCGCTAAATTGCGCCGTCATACAATGACTGTCGGCGGCTTACCGATGATCGGGGCTGGAAGGCATCCGCTCCCGTTGCGGCCTAAAAAAGCTAAAAAGGATGGGGTTTGGTTTCGGTTTGAGCGAAGTAGGCAGAATGAATACTTGCAGCGATACCCTGAAAAGCATTATAGAGCATAGATGAGTAAAAGTCAATCAAAATTTCGCATAGCCATTTACCATCACTCAGCACAAACTCTAAAACACACAACCTAAAACACACCCAACCGCAGAAACCAAGAACAAAAAACGCCCTGCCAGATCGCATCATCTGGCAGGGCGTTTTTTAGGGACTATCATGCTCTACAATCGAGGTCCAGCTTTTTCAATTTCAGCAATGTTGACGCCGCCATTCGGGGAGAACCCACAAGAAAACTTCTTGAAATTATCAATAAAGCGCGCCGCCAGCGAGCGGTAACGCTTCATGTACGCCTGCTCATCCGGCCAGGAAGAGGCCGGATTCAGCACTTCGTCGGGGACGCCTGGGCAAGTCTTGGGCGACTGAAAACCAAAGATGGGGTCGGTTGTATATTCAACATTGTCCAGTAATCCATCCAAAGCAGCGTTGAGCATGGCGCGGGTGTATTTGATGCTGATGCGTTTGCCCACGCCATAAGGACCGCCGACCCAGCCGGTGTTGAGCAACCAGCAGTTGACTCCATAGCGCAGTATTTTGCGCTTGAGCAAGTCTGCATAAAAGGCAGGGTGATGCACCATGAACGGACCACCAAAACAGGCGCTAAAGGTGATCTCCGGTTCTTCGCCCAGGCCGATTTCGGTGCCAGCGATCTTCGAAGTGTAACCGGAGATGAAGTGATAGAGCGCCTGGTCTGGGGTCAGGCGGGCGATTGGCGGCATTACCCCGGAGGCGTCGCAAGTGAGGAAGACGATGTTTTTAGGATGGCCGGCGCGTTTGGCGGAGAGCGCGTTTTCAATGAATTCCAACGGATAGGAGGCGCGGGTGTTCTCCGTGCGCTCGTCATCATCCAGGTCAATGCGCCGGGTAACCGGATCAAAGACCACGTTCTCCAGGATCGCGCCAAAACGATGAATGGCGGCGTAGATTTGCGGCTCGGCAGTAGGCGAAAGACCGATTACTTTGGCGTAACAACCGCCTTCGAAATTGAACACGCCGTCATCGCTCCAGCCATGCTCGTCATCGCCGATCAGGCTGCGTAGCGGGTCGGCGGAGAGGGTGGTCTTGCCGGTACCGGAAAGACCAAAGAACAATGCCACATCACCAGCCTTGCCCACATTCGCCGAACAGTGCATGGTCATCACGCCTTCTAATGGCAACAAATAGTTCATGATGGTGAAGATAGACTTCTTGATCTCGCCAGCGTAGCCGGTGTTGCCGATGATGCACAGGCGCTGAGCGAAGTTGATGGCGATGACTGTGTTGCTGGGTGTGCTATCAATCGCCGGGAAAGCTTTGAAGGATGGAACGGCGATGACGGTAAAATCGGGAACGTGGCGACGATACTCGTCATTGGTCTGTGGTACGATGAACATATTGCGGGCGAAAAGGCTGTGCCACGCGGTCTCGGTGATGATGCGCACCGGCAAGCGATGATTGGGATCTGCACCGGCGTAGCAATCTTGCACGAATACGTCGCGGCCTTGTAAAAAGCCCTGAACGCGGGCGGTTAGCTCCTCGAATTTGTCTGCGCTGTAGGGGCGGTTGTACTGTCCCCACCAGATATGTCCTTCTGTGGTGGGTTCGCGCACGATGAACTTGTCGTTGGCGGCGCGTGCGGTGTGCTTGCCGGTATTGACGGTGAATGCACCATGTATCGTGATCTTGCCTTCGTTGCGGAAGATCGCTTCTTCGTATAGCGCTTCAACCGGGAGATTCCAATATACCTTGTTGAGACCAAACAGACCATGGTTTTCCAGTCCGTAGTCGCTCTTGCGAGCGGCCGCCTGAGCTTCGGCGGGGGTTTTGATGTCTAAGATGTTGTTCATAGCCAATCCCTGATCATCTTGCGATCACCAATATAGATTTCATTGGGAGAATTGGGGTCTAAAGCCCACTTGAGGCGTTCTATCGCGGTGGTAATGTCTTTGACCGAACCGGCGTAACTGAGGCGCAAGTAACCTTCCATGCCAAATTCCTTGCCCGGCACGGTGACCACAAACGCCTTGCGCAGCAGAAACTGGGCCAGTTCAACGGAGTTACGCGAATAAAAGCGGAAATCCGGCAGGACGTAGAACGCGCCCTGAGGGGGAATGGTATAAACGCCGTTGAATGCATTCAGTTCTTGCATGATCACATTGCGGTTGTTCTCGAAAGTGAGGCGCAGATTTTCCACCACGCTTTGCATGCCCAGCAGTGCGCCTTCGGCGGCGGCCTGTAACAGCGCCGAGGTGCAGGAAGTGATCTGGCTTTGCACGTTGGTCATCACCTCCACCAGGCGCCGATTCGCGACCGTCCAGCCAATTCGGAAACCGGTCATGCCGTAGAGCTTCGCTACGCCGTTGACCACGATCACCATGCTGTCTTCAACATCCTTGTTGGTGAACTGATAAGCCGGGACGGCTTTTTTTCCATCGAAGACCAGCTTGTGGTAGATGTCATCGCAGATAAGGTAAATGCCTTTGCGCTCGCAAAAGTCCACCAGATCGGCGATCAGTTCAGGCGGGAAGACCGCGCCGGAGGGGTTGTTGGGGCTGTTGACGATGATAGCACGGGTATAACCGGTGACCGCTTCTTCGATCTCGCTAAAGCGGGGGACGAAAGCCCCATCTTCGGGGGTGACGATGACCGGGACGCCGTAACACATCTTCACCATCTCCGGATAGCTGACCCAGTAAGGCGCCAGGATAATGACTTCATCCTGCGGGTTGAGGATAGAGTAAAGGATGTTAAAGAGAGATTGTTTGGCGCCCGTGGATACAATCACGTTTTCGGGGGCAACGATGCGTCCATAGTTTTCTTCTGTGTAGCGAATGATGGCTTTTTTCAGGCCGGGCGTGCCATCGGGTGGCGTGTATTTGACATCCCCGGCGGTGAGCAAGGCGGAAGCGCTAAGCACAGCGGTGATGGGGGTTTTGTTCTTCGGCTCGCCGATGCTCATATTGATGACCGGTTCGCCGCGCTCGCGCATCTGGCGGGCTTCTTCGTTGAGCGCCAGGGTGGGCGAGGCGGCGATGGATCTGGCTAAGCGGCTGATGCTCATAGGATGGTTTTTTCTCCTGAGAACATTTGGTTTTAGTCTGAACAAACCAGTTTTTGCGGGCGCGGCAGCACGCCGAATCCCGCATTGTCAGACAAATCATTCTTTGAAGAAAGTGTATCTTGAATTAGATGAAGCGTCAATGTGACGTTTATCGGGATGTGGGGGGAATTGAAATCACGTCTGAGGGGGAGGCAGATCGGTTATCTATCTACCCATAAATCGCAAAGGGTAAAATTTCTCCACCGGCTATTTCACCAGTGGAATAAAACGATATAATATACTGATATAAGCCACAGAGAGCACAGGGGAGACAGAGTGAAGATTACACTTGCAGATTTCGTTGAGCGCCTAGCCGTCTTAGCTAAGGAAGAAGAAAGCAGGTGGCGCGCTTGAATTGCCAAGCCGTTCGGGTTAAAATCAGGAGGCGGGGCATGGGCAAAAGACTGGCGAAGATTCTGATTGTCATTGCGGTGATTGTGGGGCTGGCGCTGCTGCTCATGGGCGTCAGCATGTTGGTCATCCCAGGCTGGGAAGGCGCGCCTGGGGGCTGGCTGGCGTTGCTGGGCGCGGCTATGCTGACCATAGCGGGGTTAGGGGGCAAGATCAAGGATTGGGTAGAGCTGTTGTTTGGCAAAGATGAGACTACTAATGCGGATCCACCTATCGCCGAGCGCAAGGATACAGCAGCTATAGCTCCTATTGTTCAAACCCCAGCAGAAATAGACATTTCCCAGCCTATAAATTCAGTATTTGGACCAGTTGTTGGTGTCCAGTACGGCAATACCAATTATCATCCTACAATCATCTTGCCGCCGAGGGAGGTTTCACCAGCCGATGGAGCGCCTCCCGCGCGCAGCTCGCCTTATTTCGTGGAACGCGGGCAGATCATGGACGATTTGCGTCGGGCGCTGCGGCAAGAAGGGCATCGGGCGATCGTCGGTGTAGCGGGCATGGGCGGGGTGGGCAAGACCGAGCTGGCAAAATATCTGGCGTGGGAGATCGAACGCGAGTCTCCAGGCAGGACGATCTGGGTGGATGTGGCGGACCGACCACTCGATACGGTGCTCTATCACCTTAGCCTCTCATTGGGGGTAGTTTTTCCATCCGACGCTGACATATACTTGAAGCGCAGCATCTTGCAACATGCTTTTCATGCGCAACCCAAGGTGGTCTTCTTCGATGATGTACGATCCAGTTTTAGCAATGGATTGGAGTTCTGTTTGCCGCCCTCGCCGCCTTGCGCGGCGCTGATCACTACACGTTGGAAACAACCACGCGGCTTGTTGCTGGGTGAAATTCATGAGCTGGATGTGATGAGCGAAGATCAAGCCATAACCATGCTCGAAAACCAGCCCAATATCGGCGAAGCCATCCGAGGAGAGCCACACGCGACGCAGGATCTGGTCCACGCCTGCGCGCGCCATCCGCTGGCGCTCTCGCTGGCTGCCCGGCGACTGGCACGCTGGATCAAAGGGCGCGCGCAGCCTATCGCCGCCTTTGTCGCCCAGTTACAGGATCGCATGGCGCAACTGGAATTGGGCGAAGGGCCGCTGGAAAGCCTAGAAGCCAACTTCGATCTCAGTTTACAGGAATTACAGGGAACCGAGCGCCAGCGTTATATTTTGTTGAGCGCCTTTGCCCCCAGCGGTTTTCGGCTTGAGATGGCGGCATCTCTGTGGGGAGAGGCGCATGCGCCGTTGGATGAAACGCGCCGCTTGCTGGAGCGTCTGGAGGCGCTCTCATTGCTTGAGCCTGGAGAAACTGCCGACCGCTGGAAGCTGCACGATTTGCTGCATGAATTTGCCCTGAAAAGGCTGCGCCTGCAAGGCGGCGAAACGCAGGCGATGGAAAGGCTGTGCCACCTCATGACGGCTTTGTTCCAGCAGTTTGACGCAGCAGATCGAACCACTGCGCCGCATGTGGCATATGAACTGGATAACCTGCGCCGGGCAGCGGAGTGGGCGCTCCAGCAAAAAGACAGCGAGCGACTGGCGCGGCTGGCGACTGTCCCGCGCAACTGGTTGTATAACTTTTTCTGCAACTTTGACGAGTGGAGAGTATGGCTACAAGAAGCTCTGTCTCTGGGTATCCAGGATCAACAGCTACGGGCCAACACGTTGCGGGCCATCGGCGACGTGCAGCAGTTCCGCAAGGAAATCGACGCCGCCCTGGAAAGCTACCAGCAGGCGCTGGCGCTCTTCCGCGCCGTGGGCGACCGCCTGGGCGAGGCTAACACGCTGAAGGCCATCGGGCAGTTCTATCTGACCAGCGACGACCAGAGCGAGTACGAGAGAGGCGCCCAATTTTTACTAAGCGCGCTGGAACTCTACCGTCGTCTCCAGGAACGCGCTGGTCAGGCAAATATACTGTTTTTCTGGTCGCAATGGCTGGCTCGTCGAGGTCAAGTTTCCCAAGCAATCCCCTTTGCCGAAGAAGCCCATCAACTGGGGTGCCAGATTGACCCAGACCATCCTGTCACTCAAACGATTGGACAATGGGTGGCAGCCTTGCATAAATTTATGGAACAATCCGAGGGCAATTCGGCAATTT
>DYGV01000073.1 GCA_020724505.1 Anaerolinea thermophila | reverse complement strand
ATTGGAACAGTTTGGTTTGGAACAAGATATTCGCCGCTCAATTGGCGAGTTCTCAAAGGGTATGCGCCAAAAGCTGGCCCTGGCGCGGGCGTTGCTGCATGATCCACCAGTGTTGCTGTTGGACGAACCCACCTCGGCGATGGACCCGGAAAGCGCTCGATTGGTGCGCAACGCCATCCACGCCTTGCGCTCAGAAGAACGCGCTATAGTTATTTGTACCCACAACTTGGCGGAAGCCGAGGAACTGGCTGACCAAATCGCGATCATCCGGCAGGGGCGCATTATCGCCCAGGGTACGGCGACACAACTCAAAGAAAGTTTGTTGGGCCCCCCGGAGTTTGAAGTGCGGTTGGCAGCCAATCTAAATAGCGCGTCGCCGCGTTTGCCCATTGGCGCGGTTTTGACCATGCGCGGCGATGATTGGATCCGTTTCCAAACATTAGAGCCGCGTTGGGTGAATCCGGCGGTTACCCAAGCGCTGGTGGAACAAGGATTTCCTGTTGTGACTTTGCAAGAAACGCCGCGCAACTTGGAGCAAGTTTATCTCCGAGCAATGAGCGCCGCCGACAGCGAGAGTTGGCATGGAATAAGATCGGGGCAACCCCAATCGGCAGAGGCGAGCTGAAATGACCGAACATGTAGCCGCAGCGCAGCAAACCCAGGCGCAGCCCACTTTCTGGCGCAACCTGCAACTGATGCTGGTTATCACCCGTCGCGAGATACGCGATCAAATGCGCGATTGGCGCATCATTTTACCCGTCATCACCCTGACGTTGATCTTTCCCGCCCTGATGAATTTCACTGCCAGGCAAGCAGTGGATTTTGTTCAACGCTACAACGCCCCCATCATCGGCGAACGGCTAATCCCCTTCTTGCTGATGATTGTAGGTTTCTTTCCTATTTCGGTATCTCTGGTGATTGCCCTGGAGAGCTTCGTGGGCGAGAAAGAACGACGCAGCATTGAACCTTTGCTATGCAGCCCGCTCAGCGACGCTCAGCTTTACCTGGGAAAACTACTGGCCGCTCTGACGCCGCCGCTATTGGCCAGTTACCTGGGCATCGGCGTATATCTAATTGGCGTTTATACCCAAGTGGAGTGGAAGCCGCCGCCGATCCTGTTGGTGCAAATTTACCTGTTATCCACCGTGCAAGCAATTGTCATGGTCAGCGGAGCAGTGGTGGCTTCAACGCAAACCACCAGTGTGCGGGCGGCGAACCTGCTGTCCTCCTTCATCATCATTCCCATGGCTTTTCTCATCCAGGGGGAAGCCATGGTGATGTTTTGGGCTAATTACAACGTGTTGTGGTGGGCGATCCTGGGACAGGTATTAATCGCCGGCCTGCTCATCCGCACCGGCTTGGCTTATTTCAACCGCGAAGAGTTGCTTGGCCGCGAACTGGACATCCTCAACCTGGGCTGGATGTGGGGCGTATTTCGGAGCAGCTTCACCAGCGAGCAGCGCAGCCTGTGGGGCTGGTATCGGCGCGGTGTGTTGCGCGACTTGATCGAGCTTCGGAGTGCTCTATGGGTGACCTTAATCGCCCTTTCGATGGGCGTGTACGCCGGCATACAGGCGGCTCAGCAATTCCCGATGCCACCGAAGATGATCCCAGAGGGCCGGCTGTCAGGCGACTTCTATCTGGAATTACAGAAAATTGGCTTCATCTCGCCACTGGGAGCAGGGATGATCTGGTTGCAGAATCTGCGCGTCCTGGCGCTGGCCAGTTTCATGGGGATGTTCACCTTTGGCGTGTTGGGGCTGCTGCTGATGATGTTGCCGATTGCTATGATCGCTTATCTCACGGTCAACGTAGCCGCGGCGGGTATCTCACCAGTCACCTTTCTACTGGCTTTGGTCGCGCCGCACGGGATTGTTGAAATCCCTGCGATCCTGATCGGCGGAGCGGCGATTTTAAATCTAGGCGCTACATTGACTCGCCCGGCGCAAGGCAAGACGCTGGGAGAGGCTTTCCTGCAAGGCGCGGCGCGTTGGGCGCGGGTAATGTTAGGAGTAGTATTACCCCTCTTCTTGCTCGCCGCTCTGTTGGAGGTATTTATCACCCCGCGGGCAGCGCAAATTTTGCTTGGTGGTTAATAGGGGGAGTTACCAGCCTTCCACGAAGGGCGCCCATTCCTGGTTATTGATCAAATGTCGGGAAAACAAATACATCGCCGAAGAGGGTGGTTCACTGGGTGGTTTGAGCAGACGCATATTCGCTTGCTCCAACGTGCGGCCGCCTTTGCGGTGGTTGCATGTTGGACAAGCAGCCACCAGATTATCCCAGGCATGTTTACCGCCCAATCGGCGCGGGACCACGTGGTCAATGGTCAGGTAAGCCGCCTTTTGACCACAATACTGACAGGTATAGTCATCGCGGCGCAGCACCTCTCTCTTGGTGAGGCGCACAGCCAGCCGAGGACGGCGCACCATCTTCTCCAAGCGAATGATCGAAGGGCGCGGAAAAACCATCGAAACGGTATGCACCTCGCCTCGCCCATTCATCACCAGGCTGGCCTTTCCGTTGAGGATCAACCCCATCGCTCGGCGCGTGGTGCATACATTGATCGGCTCAAAATTTGCGTTCAACACCAACACCGGCTCGTGCATGGCAAACTCCAACGATCCTAGATTATAGCACGGGAAAAGATTTTCAGAGGTCAAGAGTTGCAGCTCAATCATCACGGGTACCTCATCAATCCTCATTGCAGAAGCGATAGGCGCGAAACCGGCAGGCTAACGAAAGTGTTGACTGGCTCATCTCGAATATTCATATAATTAGATTATGCCGGTTGTAATGATTCGCCTCGAAGATCCACCCAAAGACGCCGCGCCGAATCCACCGGTTTGTCCACGCTGCGGCAGCGTTAATGTACGTATCTGGGGTCAATCGCTACGCCGCGTGCAAGACACCCAAACCAAACAAGTGCAAACCCTGCGATACGCCTGTGATCGCTGCTATCACACTTTCCGCGTTTACCCGCGCGGCGTGGATCGTTCTTTACACTCGGTTCGCATCCGCCGTCTGGCTGGTCTCATCTGGTTGATGGACCTGAGTTGTCGAGACGTCGAGGAGGTGTTTAACGAACTGGGAGTTAAGCTCAACCGCATGACGATATGGCGGGAAGGCGTGAAACTGGTGGATCAGCTCAACCAACAAAACTTGCTCAACCAGCAACGACGCATCTCGATAGACAAAGAAGGCGATCTGACCCGCCGGCCAACCGGCGGCGTGGTATTGGTGCTCAGCCTTTCGCCAGGGAAATATACCGTTTTAGGCACCCTCAATACTCACGACCCCCAGGCGGTGATCAATTGGCTGCAACCTATCGTCAAAGGGCTGGATATCGCCGTCACGATCTTTGGCACCACCGAATTTACCGGCGAAGTAAACTCGTATGGTTGGTAAGCTATTTTGAAGGAGAGGTCGAAAGTTTTAACCACTGAAAATGTGACAATTGATCAAAATCCGACCGGTACTGTGATACTATAGAGACAACCAATTGAATAGCGGGCACAGATAAAGGCAAACCTGTCGAAAGGCAGGGACGCAAAGCTCAGGATCTAAACGGCGCAACGCAGAGTACGGGGAAAGATCTCCATCAGCCAGCGTGCGACGCAAGATAGCCTGGCCGCCTAGGCTCCATCTTCGGCATAGATAAGGGCAAACCTGTCGAAAGGCAGGGGCGCAATGCAACAGTCTAAACGGCTTTGCCCATTCAGGGCATGGTCGCATGACCGTCGGGCTGCCTAGGCGAAGGAACTCAATTCGATCATCCCCAGAGGCAGCCATAGATCTCTGGGGAATTTGTTTCGCAACCAGTTTTTGTTTATCAAAATAAGATAGCAAGCGTGATCCATAGGGAAACCGCCAAAAAGTTAAGGTAACGGGGATCAATGAACACATACAAACACGTTCTGCTAAGAATAATCCTCATCATATTCCTATGCGCTGGGCTTGCTGGCTCATTCGCCAGCGTCACGCCGTTACGCATCCATCCGCGATTGATAGAACTCGCTCAACAGCAGCCCCACCAGATAGAAAGGGTGATCTTGATGATTCAGCCCGGATCAGAGGATGACCTGGCCGTTATCCTGCAACGGTGGGGCGGCAGAGTGGTCAACGAGTTAAAGATGATCCATGCATGGACGGTTGAAACTCCCGCCTGGACGACATTGAAACTGGCTGCCCTGCCGCAGGTGCGTTGGGTTACGCCCGACGCTGCTGTAATCGAAGCGAATTGCCGCGACTGCTGGCGCACAAACCGACTGCGCAGCATTTATCCCCAGGCTATCGGCGCTACTCGTCTTTGGGAACGGCCAACTTATTTACGAGGCCAGGGGGTACGCGTGGCGCTGTTGGATAGCGGCTACAGCGAGCATCTCGATCTGCGCCTCGATCGAGGCAGGCGCAGCGAATTGCGCGTGCAAGGCGTGAACCTAACCGATTCAGACACCGCCCTGGATCGCTTTGGGCATGGCACTCATGTGGCCGGCATCATCGGTGGCAACGGCAACGCATCCAAATGGACTTAAATGGGCGTAGCGCCAGAGGTGAATTTGCAAAGCGTCAAAGTCTGCGGCGATGATGGAGCCTGTTTGACATCCGACGTGATCGAGGGGTTGCAGTGGATTTATGACCATGGTCACGATCTGGGGATCCGGGTGGTGAACCTTTCGATCAATAGTGAAATTGAAGAGTCCTATCACACCAATCCATTGTGCGCCGCATTGGAAGTGCTGTGGTTTAACGGTTTTGTAGTGGTGGTTTCGGCCGGCAACAGCCAGGGGGCGCCGTTGCATCCACCGGCTAATGATCCCTTTGTCATCACGGTAGGCTCGGTGGACGACCAGGGAACCATCGAAATAACAGACGATTCGCTCTCCAGCTTCTCAGCTTATGGCGCCACGCTGGATGGCACAGTCAAACCGGATCTGGTCGCTCCCGGACGAAACCTGGTGAGCCTCTTGAGCAGCCGCGATAGTTTCCTGGCTCAACTACATCCCGATCATATCATCACCAGTCGCACACCAGCCTGGAACGACTACTTCCGTATGTCAGGCACTTCAATGTCCTCAGCAGTGGTCGCTGGCGCAGTGGCGCTGTTGCTTCAAGATGAACCCAACTTGAACCCGGATCAGGTGAAATTTCGTTTGATGTCCACCGCTGCCAAAAGCGACCGCTGGCCAGCTTACGATCCGCTTCAGGCTGGCGCAGGTTATCTGGATATCTACGCCGCGGTCTATGGAACGAGCCTGGAAACAGCCAATACCGGTCAGATGATCAGCCAGCTGCTATGGAGCGAGGAGGATTGGGCAAACTGGGGCAGTGTAAATTGGGGTTCTGTGAATTGGGGCAGCGTCAACTGGGGCTCTGTAAATTGGGGTTCTGTTAACTGGGGCAGCGTAAATTGGGGTTCCGTGAATTGGGGCAGCGATTACTGGGGACCATGAAATCTGAACCAGGATGGCGATAGACCGGACACAACGAACGCAGCGACCGGAGAAAAACAGGGAGCAGCAATAGGTGCAACGATGACCAAACGAGCTTGGACCTTCGTACTGGTGGTCATCTCTCTGGGCGTGCTCCTATTTATTGTCAGTTGGGCGCATCTTCTCATCTGGCCGATTGAACTCACTCTGGATATCTGGCTACGTTTTGCCACCCTAACCTTACTAATGACCGCGGCGCAGATGTTCAAATCTGAAGCGCCAACACATCAGATTTATCACCCAAATCTGATGTTTGCCTTCGCCGGAGTGCTGCTACTGCCACCTGCGCTGTTCAGCACTATGATCCTCATTTCACATCTGGCGGAGTGGGGGAAAGAACGCTTGCTGAAAAGCCCACATCTCAGAGCCTGGTATTTACAACCCTTTAATATCAGCATGCATATTATTATCGGCGGCGTCTCTGTTGTGATCTACCAGACATTGTATGCAACACAGATCCGTTTTGTGGGCGGCGCCTTCTTATTCTCCGCTTCGATCGCTGCAGCTACATACTTACTGCTTAATCATTTGATTGTCGGCGCGGCGTTGGTGCTGGCACGCAGCGTCTCCTGGAGAGATTCCGGAATTCTGGAGCGCGAGAGCCTGCTGCTGGATTTTGCAATGCTGGCAATGGGTATCACCGTGGCTACCATGGTCAACCTCAGCTTGTGGCTGATCTTACCAGCGATTTCGCCGCTATATCTGATCTATCGCTCACTTTCCGTGCCAAACCTGAAACGCCAAGCCAGCACAGATCCAAAAACCGGCCTGTGGAATGCAGAGTATTTCCGCAAGACTTTAGAGCTTGAACTGAGTCGCTCACAACGCTATAACCGCCCCATGACCCTGGTTTTGGCGGATCTGGATTTTCTGCGCAACATCAATAATGTGTATGGTCACCTGGCAGGCGATGCGGTGTTGATCGGCGTTGCTGAAATTCTGAAGAAGAATTTCCGCGATTTCGATACGGTGGCGCGCTTCGGCGGTGAAGAATTCGCTATCCTCATGCCGGAGACAACCGCCGCCCAGGCGTTCAGCCGGGTGGAAACAGTGCGGCGACAGGTCGAGCAAGCTGAATTCCGCGCCCCAATCACGGGCTACGTCATCAAAGCCACAATCAGCTTCGGCATTGTCAACCTGAGCGCGCAAGATCAAAGCGCGGTTGAGCTGATCCATCGCGCAGATCTGGCCGTCTATACTGCCAAGATGCGCGGGCGTAACTGCACTTGCCTGGGGGACGAAAATCAGCCGGAAAACATCAACATCATGGATTTCACCGAACGCATCTATCAGTAACATCCACCCCCAGAGACGGATAAAATCCTGTATAATTTATTTTGCTATGGAATTGCCGGCGGATTTCCACCCTGAACGTTTTTCACGGCGCGGCGAGTTCACTGCCTGGTTGCTGACTGCGCTGGCCTTTGGCGGCTGGGCAGTCATCCTCTGGCGCGGCGGACAGGCATCATTGCCATACGCCTTTCTTTCTCTATTCGTGCTTCTGGCCGCGCTGGCAATTAGCCTGACCAACTGGATGGATCGTCGCACCACGCTGCACCTGGATGCAGATGGCGTACTGTTCGAAAATGGCCTTCGTCGCGTGCGTCTTGGCTGGCAGGAAATTCAGCAAGTGCAGGTTTATCCATCCCGGTTGGGCAGGCAAGTGCGCGTGTACGGCAAGCAAACATTCTTCAGTTTTCGCACATTGGGTGAAGTCAGTCTGCGCGGCGAAGTGCGCAGCCGTATGGGTTTCGCCGAAGGGGAACGTATCCTAAGCCACATTCTGGAACACAGCGGCTTGCAGCGCGTAGAAACGCGTCGCGCAGATGATGGTCGGATCTTCGTCCCGCCTGAGATGGAGTATTACGCCCGCAAATGAGTCCCCTCTGCGGAGAGCCCGAACGCGCCCTCCTGCAGAGGGCGCGTTTTGTTGCGCCACGCTCGCCAGATAGCGCCCGCCGTGGGCTTTCAATAGTAAAATAAATCGAACTACAAGAGAGCAGATCACATTTACACAAAGCCTGCTCAATACGATGAGGAGAAGATCATGTTAGTGCGAACCATGACCATAGACGAACAAGTCGCGTATCTCATGCAAGGCACAGAATACGGCGATGATGAATTAAAACAGGCCATGGCGGAGGAGTTGCGCCAGCGGCTCATCGAAGCAGAACGCGAGGGGCGACCGCTGCGTGTCTATTGCGGCTTCGATCCACGCACCAGCGATCTACACCTCGGTCACACTGTGCCAATGCGGAAGCTGCGCCAATTCCAGGAACTGGGTCACGAAGTGATCTTCTTGGTCGGCACCTACACCTCGCTGATTGGAGACCCATCGGATAAAGACAAGCTGCGCCCGCAGTTGACGCAGGAAGAGGTGGAGCGCAACGCTCTTACCTACGCCGAACAGGCTTATAAGGTGCTAGACCGTCAACGCACACAGGTTCGTTTCAATTCAGAGTGGCTATCGAAGCTAACCTTTGCTGAATTGATCAAACTGGCTTCGAATTTTACCTTGCAGCAGTTCATCGGTCGAGAAAACTTTCGCCTGCGCTGGGAGAAAGGCGACGCCATTTATTTACACGAAACCTTCTACGCCATCATGCAAGGCTACGACGCCTACGCTTTGCGTGCCGATGTGCAAGTTGGCGGCACCGACCAGTTGTTCAACATTGTCACCGCAGCCCGCAAGCTGATGACTTACCTGGGCGTCAAACCAAATATCGGGATCATTCTGGGCATCTTGCCCGGCACCGATGGCGAAGTGAAGATGTCCAAATCTCTGGGCAACCACATCCCATTACTGGCGTCTCCGGCGGATATGTATGGCAAAGTGATGAGCGTGCCAGATAAAGCCATGGGGCAATACTTTCGCTTGCTGACGCGCTGGACGCCGCCAGAGATCGAAGCTTTGGAACGCGGCATGGCTGAAGGAAAGCTTCATCCACGCGATGTAAAGATGAAACTAGCGCGTGAGATCGTCTCGATTTACCATTCCGAAGCAGAGGCTGAAGAGGCGGAGAGCGAATTTATCCGCATCTTTCAGCAAGGCGACTTACCCGAAGAGATGGAAGAATACCATGCTCAAACCGGGCAAACGGTGCTGGAAATCTTAACGGCCTGTGGAATGGTGAACAGCAAGAGTGAAGGTCGTCGCCTGATTGAACAGCGTGGAGTGCGCCTAGACGGAAAGACCTTGAACGATGCCAATGCCCTGTTCCCCCATTCCGGCGTTCTGCAGGTAGGAAAACGCAAATATCTGCGCGTTATTTTGGACTGAGCGTCGCGCCTGAACCGCCCATCAGGGCGTTCAACAAGGCGCGCGCAGCCTTTTCAGCCTGATCTGGATACTCGCCTTCAATAACCACCGCCAAAGCGAAAGGCGCGCCGCGCCACTCTGGCAACGTACCGGCGAGCACCCACACCAGGGCGTTTGACGTATGCGGCTCAACTGTCTCTACAGCTAGCCAAATCTGCTCTGCCGGTAGCGCATACGGCTCAATTTGCGCCAACGCCTGCTGCGCCTCCAACACACGCTGTGGCTGCGATAGACGTTCCAGCGGCGTCCATCCCCCCACGGGCGTTAGCACCGCTGAGACGATCTCCATCGCCGGACGTACTCCTGGAGAGGTCAAAGTCGCTGCAGCCAACGCCGCCTGAAGCGGGCTGGCAAGCAGAGCGACTCCACCTCGCGCCGGTTGAGTGGGCTGCAATCCCAGCGGGGTTGGGGTATGATTACCCTGAGGAGCAATCTGGATTGGCGTCTGAGGGCTTTGCACGCCGTTCAAGGGCAAACGCATGGCGGGCAATGGATCCACCCCCAGCGCCGCTAACCCCTGCGGGAATAGCCTCTCTGCCAACGCGCCAAGAGGATAGCGGCTCAAAACCGCCCGGTTGACCAAAGGGGCGCGAGGGTCTTTCACCAGGCTTTCCCATTGCTCATCCAGTCGGTTGGCGTCAAAAGTAGGATGCGACGACATGGCTAAGATCTCGCCGTTTTCAGCGTTGAGCGCCACTAAAGCTCCTGTATAACCGTTCAAATGCTCATCTGCCAGGCGCTGTAAGTCCAGATCCAGGGTCAAGCGTACATCCAAGCCAGGCGGCGGCTGTCCATAAAGCAACCGCTCCTGCCAGATCAGCAAGCCGGGGTTACCGCGCTCGCCGCGCAAATATTCATCCAAGCTAGCTTCCAGACCCGCCTGTCCATAAGTAGCGTTGGTATAACCGACGATGTTGCTCAGGTCTGGATAGACAATCTGGCGGGCGATTGCGCCTGGCTCGCCCGAAGAAATACTGATCGGCTGTTGATCGCGGTCGAGCAACGCCCCGCGCTTGACGTAACGGTCGGCGATGGCGCGGCGTTGGTTATCCGTGCGGTTCACCAGCGCCGCGGCGCGCGGCAACATCCACCACCCGGCAGCCAGAGCGCCAGCAGCCAACCCAACGAAAAGAAAACCGCCCAAACCCAGATATGGCGCCGGCCGATAGACCTTGCCGGGCGCGGCTTCGCCGCGCTCGCTGATCAACAATAACAACAACAGACAAACGAACGAAGTGACCAACGAGGAGCCACCATACGATACAAAAGGCAATGTGACGCCGGTGAGCGGCAGCAAACGCAGATTCCCGGCCATAATCAACAGCGCCTGCCCTGTTAACATAGCCACCAGGCCGGCCGCCAAATAACGACGGTAATGATCTTGCGCCTGCAAAGCAACGCGCAAACCACGCGCCGCCAGCAAACCAAACAACATCAACAGCGCCACCACACCCGTCAGACCAAACTCTTCGGCGATGGCGGTAAAGATCAAATCGGAGTGCGCCAGCGGCGCCAACCCTGGGCTGCCCAATCCCGGTCCGCGTCCGATCATGCCGCCGTTGGCGATCGCAATCAACGCCTGTATGATCTGATACGAACGCCCGCTAGGGTCCAACCAGGGGCTTAGCCAGGAGTCCACTCGCGTTTGCACCACATCAAACAGCCTGTAACCAATCCATACCGACAATACCAGCCCCATCACGGCAAGGATTAACACGCTGCGTTCCCCTGATGCCAGATACACCACTGCCGCGTAGAGCAAAACAAAGATCATAGCTGCGCCTAAATCGCGCTGTATAAGCAACAACGCCAACGCCAGCCCGATCATAATCAGGGTTGGCGCCAATAGAGGCAACAACCTGGTCAGCCTTTGGCGACCCCCACCTGTCCTGCTCTCTGCCAAGAGCAACAGTGGCTGACGATCTGCCATATAGGCAGCTAGGTAAGCCACCAACAGCAGCTTGAGCAACTCGGAGGGCTGCAAATAGACGCCACAGCAGCCTAGCCACATTCGCGGCCCATAACCTAACGGATTGACACCCAACAATAACGTGGCAGCAAGCAATAACAGAGCGCTGGTCAGCCACACATATTTATAACGGCGCAGCAGCGCCAGACTCTGGGGAAATTGAGCTCCGACAATCAGAAGCGCAAGCGAAAGCGCCAACCAGACCGTCTGGCGAGCGCCAAAACCAGGTAGCAAGCGCCACACAACCATCAACCCCCAGCCGCTGAGCGTAGCTACCACAGGCAGCAGAAATGGGTCGCGATTGGGCAAACAACGTTGCAGGCGACGCTGAGCCAGGGCAAAACCAGCCGCCCAGACTAACAAACCCAGCCAATGTTCCCAGCGTAAATCAGCCGACCAGGAGCGCGTCCGCGCCGCAGGCGCGAGTGTGATTGCCAAGGCAGTGAAAAACAAAAACAAGCTAGCCAGCAGCAGCAGGCGACGTTCGATCCAATCTACGGCTGGAGAAGGTTCGCGCAACATGAATAGTGGCGACGCCTCACAGATACTTCCTAATCAAGAGCTCTGTTCGTTGGCGCGCCTCCGGCGAAATGCGCCCTTTTTCGGTGATGAGCGCGTTCGCCAATGCCTGATTGCAGGCGCAAGCACGTTCTTTCCTCAGGCTGCGCGCCAGGTTACGCACGGCTTCCTGAGCAATTTGAGTGTTCCGATGCAAAATTTCGATCACCCTTTCCACCGAAACGGGCTCCTCGCTGGTATGCCACACGTCATAATCCGTCACGTGTGCCATCACCGCATAGCACATTTCAGCCTCGCGCGCCAAGAATGCCTCCGGTGCGGCGGTCATGCCAATGATAGACATCCCCCACGAGCGATAGACATTGGACTCGGCGCGCGTTGAAAAACGCGGCCCCTCGATGATAAGGAACGTTCCTCCAACATGCGTCACCGCGCCGGTCTGACGGCTGGCCTCCAGGAGTTGAGCGGAAAGATCCGCGCAGAAGGGATCCGCTACGCCGACATGCGCCACCAGCCCGTCGCCGAAGAAGGTGCGCGGCCGATGGTGGGTGAAATCGAAGAGCTGATCGGGGATGACGATTTCGCCCGGCGCGTAATCTTCTCGCAGCGAACCGCAGGCATTAATGCTCACCAGGCGCTCCACACCCAACATCTTGAGGGCGTAGATGTTGGCGCGATAATTCACCTGCGTGGGCATGACGACATGGCCACGGCCATGCCGCGCCAGAAAGGCAACGGCGCGGCCTTCCAATTGACCTACAACAATGGGAGCGCTGGGTTTTCCATACGGCGTCTCAAAATCATATTCCTGGATGTCCTCCAGACCGGTCATCTGATACAGACCAGAGCCGCCGATGACGCCAAGTACAGGCGCAGGGGCAATTATTGATTCCATGATCTACTCTCCTGAGTTATTGGCGACAGCCGTTCTCCTATAGAGATTATGTCGGCTCAAAGTTAACTTCGAACAACACTGCCCCGCAACGCAGTAAATCTCCGCCCGTCGTAACCATTGGTTCATTGACCCTCTCCGCGTTCAGTAACGTGCCATTTGTGGAACGTAGATCTTCCACCCACCAATGACCATGATGATAAGAGAGGCGGGCATGGCGAGCGGAGAGCGTTTTATCCTCCAGGCGCAAATTGCAGGTCGGGTCTCGCCCAATAATGACCTCGGCCGTGCTAAAACGATAAATTTGCTCGGCGCCGTCGTTCTTTAAAGTCAAGATCAACGGCGGCGGAGCGAGCGCAGCAAGCTGGTGTGTTTGCTGACGCAAATCGCGCCACATGATCCATAACGCCCAAGCAAGAAAGGTGTACAGGGCGGCGGCGAGCAGCAAACGCAGGGCTAGCAGGATGGGTCCGCTCACGTTTCGTTCAGGTTCAGTTGCTGTGTATCGTCGCTTTCGGCGGCGTCGTAGTTGAACACCAGAGGCACTCCGGCCAGCGAAATCACATCGCCAGGATGGAGCGTCTGCTGGTGGATGCGTTGTCCATTGACCCAAGTGCCACCGGTAGATTCTAGATCGAAAAGAATAAAGTGGCCACGCGCCAGCCTGAGTTGGGCGTGCATGCGCGAGACGCGCGGATCATCAATCACCAACTGATTATCCGGCCGGCGACCGATATTAATCACTGGCTGATTAAGCGGGAACACGCGCACTCCGTCCACGATCAAAAAAGCATTTGGCGGCGGCTGTTCTGCCATTTCGTAATTCAATACCACGCCGCTGGTAGGGGTCAAATCCTGCAAACTATCGCGGGCAATGACATGGATTTCCCCAGCCGGGACAGAGGCGTCGGATTCCAGGCGCACAGAGACGGGTCCTGAGAGTCGCAACCCAGCCTCCTGGCACGTCTGACGCAATAGATCAGCCAGCTCATCCAAGAAGGGTTGATTCTGGCGCAGTTGGCTGGTATCTTCCGGGTTGATCAACAAGAGATAAAGATTTGGCGCCTGCAATTGACCGTCTGCCGAGGGTTGGAGGCTTTCTTGCATGGCTTGCAGCAAACAACGGATCAGTCTATGCGGCGCAGCACGGTCAGGAAATAAAAGCGCCGCGCTGCCCTCAATCAGAGTTTGCAGACGCGTTTCCAGCCGGTTTAGAGTAAACTTGAGTGAACTCATAAAACAATCAATTGTTTCGTTTTCAGCCCAATCTAAGGGGCGTGACAACTTATTATAACATCGAGAATCATTCACGCTAAATACAGGAATTTCATGAACGCATCTACACGCAAACATTTACCCTATACATTGACTTATTACTTCGCTTTCATCCTATTAGGTTTGACCTCCGCCGCGCTAGGTCCTGCTTTGCCTAATCTGGCACAACAAACCGGCAGCGCCTTGGGTGAGATCGGATTGATCTTCACCGCCGCCTCCTTTGGCTTCCTGTTGGGCTCGCTAAGCGTAGGGAAAGCCTACGATCGCCTGCCGGGCAACCAACTGCTGGCTTTATCGCTACTGATGGTCAGCGCCGGGCTGGCGCTTATCCCGCTGATCGGCCGATTATGGCTGCTGACCAGCGCTGTGTTTCTCATGGGGCTGGGACAGGGCGCGCTGGATATGGGCGCTAACCTTCTTTTGGTATGGGTACATCGCGCTCGCGCCACACCCTATTTGAATGGGCTGCATTTCTTTTTCGGCGTTGGAGCATTATCTGCCCCGTTGCTCATTGCGCAATTCCTGCTGCACAGGAATAGCATCTCGCCGGCCTTCTGGCTGATGGCGCTCATTCCTTTACCCGCTGTGCTTTATTTATTGCGCCTGCCCAGCCCATCCGCTCCCATCCAAACCACGCAGGGTGACCCGCGCTCCGTGAATTTAACCCTGGTAGCTTTGCTCTCGCTAGTCTTTGCTCTGTATGTGGGAGCGGAGGTGGGTTTTGGCGACTGGATCTATACGTACGCCGTCCAATCCGGTCTGGGGAACGTTGCTTCGGCGGCATATCTGACCTCGGCTTTCTGGGGCGCATTGACAACCGGCCGGCTACTAATCATCCCCATCGCGGCTCGTTTTACGCCAGGGCGCATCATCCTGGTAGATTTCGCTGGCTGCCTGGTCAGTCTGGGGTTGATCCTATGGTTTCCCCATTCCAGTTGGATTATGTGGCTGGGAGCATTGGGTTTGGGACTGAGTATGGCTTCTGTCTTCCCTACCCTGCTGGCTTATGCCGAGCGGCGCATGACCTTGAGCGGCCAGGCAACGCGCTGGTTTTTCGTCGGCACGGGCGCAGGCGGTATGATTTTACCCTGGTTAATGGGAAAACTTTTCGCCCAATTTGGAGCATTAAGCGTAATGTGGGCTGTGTTGCTGGATTTGGCGCTGGGTTTGGCCATTTTTGTCACGACCCTGGGCATACGCATGAAGAAGCCGCTTTCGGTTTATCAAGACTGAAACATCACTTCCAGCATTCAAAATAACCTCTATTCTTGAGGTGTAGATTAATGCTAGAATAAACTTGATCGCATAGCTCATCGTCCTTGGGCCTTTTTGCTGAGGCAATTGTAGCAAAAGTAGAGGTAGAATTTTGCGCAACGCCCTGGCATTTTTACGCCGCGCATCCATTTCCCAGCGTATGATTCTGGGCATGGTAGTGCTGGTTTTGATGACGGCGCTCCTTATCAGCCTGCCAGCCGTTGGCGCCAGTTGGCGTCAGATCGAGCAACAGATCTGGTTACGCGTTCAAAATTCACAATCCTCGACCCTGGCGCTCTACAACGCTGAACGAGCCCGTCTGGTGAATATCACCGCTCTGATTACCAAGCGTCCAACGCTCTGCGCCTTGCTGCAATCGGGCGACGCTCAATCTATGACAAGTTACTTGGTAGAGATCCAAAAGGATGCCGAGATAGATCTGCTCATCGTCAACGATTCCAGTGGAAAGAGCTATCGTGCAGGCAATGTGGACTTCCATCTTGCCAATACCCTAATTGCAGATCATGAATTGCCCTTCTCCAACTTCGTCTCTCTAAGCGATCCGCCGCAGAACTCACCCCGCTTGTTGATCATCGCCGCGGATAAAATCCGCCCTTCAGGGACTTGCAAGCTTAAAGTAGATAGCTGGTTGATCGCCGCCCGTGAAATCAATCATGAGTTTATGCGAACGTTGGCGGCGAACACGGGAATGGCGCAAAGCGTCATCATTGGCGAACAGCGCGTCGCTTTCAGCTTGAACGATATGGTGAACTGGCCGCTGGATGTTGATGCTACCGAGAGGGTTATTCGCACCCATACAACTTGTTGCACATTTGCCTCCGCTCACGACGAGGATTACTATGTTGGGCTTGCGCCTCTGATTGATACCCATGGTCGGGTCGTCGCCATCAGCGAGGTTGCCTTAGCAGGAAGAGAGATCCGCCGCCGCGTTCTTTATATTATCGTCCTGCTCTTTGGCATCGGTTCTGCCGTGGCATTGGTGAGTTCTTTTCTGGCTATTATTCTCACCCGCCTGATTACACGCCCCTTGTTCAGCCTGGCTGAGGCGGCAAAACGGATGGACTCCGGAAATTTAGAAACCCCGATCACCTATGAATATGGCGTGCCAGAAATAGACCAACTGGCACGCCAGCTCGATCGCGCACGACGTAACTTACGACAGACGCTACAGATCACCCAGCGGGAGATGAAACACATGGAACGTCTGTTGAGCGCGGTTCGCGAGGGGGTGGTTGCAATTGACGAGAACGAACGCATCACCTATTTCAGCCCAGACGCCGAAAGCATCCTGGGTTACCGTGCGCCAGATGTCCTCCAGAGGCATTATATGCAAGTCTTTCGGCCCGCCCCCGGCGAAGCTTTTACCCTGCGCGAGCTGCTTCTAACCCCGCAAACCGGAACTTCCACCCAACACATTATGATCCTCGACGCACAAGATCATCCCATTACACTGAAAGTATTTATCTCCTTGCTCAACAACCAAAGAGCGACGGGATATCCTCGTGAACGCGTCGTGGTGCTGCGCGATGTCAGCGAGGAAGAAGCGATCACTCAGCTTCGCTGCAATTTCCTGGCCAATGTGGCGCACGAATTTCGCACGCCGCTCTCCGGCGTTATCGCCGCCACGGAATTGTTGGTTGAAAATAGTGCTAATCTGACTACAGAAGAACTAACCGAGCTGGCAAATACGATCCGTCTTAGCATCTCACACATGCAAACCCTCGTAGACAATCTGCTGGAGAGCGCGGCAATGGACGCCGGTTGTTTTCGCTTGCGTCCACGTCCTATGCGCCTCCAGGAGGCAATAGAAAACGCCGCGATGTTGATGACGCCTCTGCTCAAACGCCGGGATCAATCATTGATCGTGACTTCCTCGGAAGAAACAATTACCCTTTGGGCAGATCTGGACCGGCTGGTACAGGCGATTGTGAATCTGTTGATGAATGCAAGCAAGTTTGGTCCAATAGGCTCGCCCATCACGCTTTCCGTTGAGCTACGCCATAACTCGGTTATACTGGCGGTATCGGACTACGGCCCGGGCTTGCCTGCGGATCGTTTCTCCGAGCTGTTTAATCGCTTTGTCACCGGCGATCAACCCGGCGGGGTGCAATATGGGATCGGATTAGGTCTTTCAGTCGTCAAAACTATCGTCGAAGCACACGGCGGGCAGGTGGGCGCAGAGAACCTTTCAGAAGGTGGAGCGCGAGTCTGGTTCACCATGCCGCTCAAGCCACAAGACAGGCAAGGAATAAAGTATGACCAGGATTCTCGTCGTTGAAGATGACCTCGCTTTAGCGGATGTGTTGGCTTTTACGCTGCGGCGCGCTGGTTTTGAAGTTGATCTGGCGCATGATGGGCGAACGGCATTGGCTTTGTTTTTGAAAGAAAAGCCTGATCTCATCGTGCTGGATTGGACGATTCCCAATATGGATGGGTTGGAAGTATGCACTCGGGTGCGAACCGAATCGAACACGCCAATTATTATGCTGACAGTGCGTAATGCAGATGAAGACGTGATCGCCGCTCTAGACGCCGGCGCGGATGAATATGTCACCAAACCGTTCAGCCTGCGTCAACTCATTGCGCGCATTCGATCTCTGTTACGCCGCACGATTGGCGAACCGCAGGGAATGCTGAACGCTGGGCCGCTATCGCTCGATGTAGAGCGCCGTGAAGCTCGATGGGGGGATGAACGCCCGCCCATTCATCTCACCCGATTGGAAATGCGACTACTGATGGCGTTGTTACAAAACGCAGATCGCGTTATGACTACAGAAAGCCTGATTACCCGCGTTTGGGGACCGGAGGGCGCGACCCATGAAATGCTCAAACAGCTCATTTATCGCTTGCGAAATAAAATAGAGCCCGAACCCGGCGCGCCCACCTTGATCGAAACGATCCCCCATGTTGGCTATGTCTTAAATACCCCCGCAAACCACCGCAAATAATCTGCTCTCCCCAACTCCGTCATCTGATATACCCAATCCACGAGACGAACAAGTTAGATTTGTTACCGATATGTTACCGGTCTGCTATGGATTTTGTTACCGGGCGGTTATACATTGGTTGTTAAGAGAAGTTGTACAAACAAATAAGTGAACATACAGGCAAAAGCGGTAATTGTTGAACCGTCTTTGGTATCCGCTTCGCAGTCGCTCACGGTTCAGGAGGAAACGGCGATGATCAATACAATTTCCGAGCGGAGCGCTGTACGTCTGTACAGATACCCAGTTGCCAGCGCAGATATCTACCACTACGAAGTAAACCAGCGCGAAATTTTCATTTGCGACGACCCGGAAAAGGGGTTTCGTATTTGGGGGGAAATCCCCGATTTGGGCAGCGTATCTGCGGTAAACCTCTGTCAGATTTTCCTGGAATACGCCATGTACTGCCAGACCTGGCGCGATTCAGCGAAAGCGCGCCAGATCATGCAGAGCTTTGCCGAAGATATTGGCAAAGCTCTGGTGGGTTATTTCAAAAATCACCCAGCAGCGGCGTTAGCCACCCATATCGGGGTATGCGCCTTGGAATGCATACTCGAATCCATGGATGCGCGTTTCACCATCGAACAGGTGGAACATGAATTGAACTTCATCGTGATGGGTTGTCCGTTATTGGAT
>DYGV01000072.1:13193-18423 GCA_020724505.1 Anaerolinea thermophila | reverse complement strand
CGGGTGCAGGAAGCCGCCGACGAGCATGACCTGGTTTTGCTCGACGCCGGTTCTTCCGCCGGCTCAGAGGATTTCTCAGCCCGTGTGATTGCCTCGCTGGGAGAGGTGCTGGTGTATGGCGTGGCTCTGCGCCCCGGTCATCCGGTGATCCTGGGAATGGTGAACCGCAGCCAGGGTGGGACGATCCCCGTGATAGGCGTGCCGGGGTATCCGGTTTCCGCCGCGCTGACGGGAGAAATTTTCGTCGAGCCGTTGCTGGCGCGTTGGTTAGGGCGTCCGCCGCAGGAGCCGTTGACCGTGGAAGCGACGCTGACCCGCAAGGTGACCTCGCCGGCGGGCGACGACGATTATTTGCGTGTAGCTGTAGGGCGCGTGGGCGAAAAATTGCTCGCCGCGCCGCTGGCGCGCGGCTCCGGGGTGATCACCTCGCTGGTGCGCGCCGATGGCATTGCTATCCTGCCGCGCGGCTCGCAGGGTTTGCCGGCCGGCGCTCCGTTGACGGTGCGTCTCTACCGCCATCCGGCGGATCTGGAACGTACCATCTTCGCCATCGGTTCGCATGATATGACTCTGGATTTGCTGGCGCAATTCCTGGCCGGGCGCGGTCGCCGATTGGCTTCGGCAAACGTGGGCAGCCAGGCCGGGCTGGTGGCTTTGCGCCGCGGTGAGGCGCACTTGGCCGGTTCGCATTTGCTGGACCCGCAAACCGGTGAATATAACCTCAGCGCCATCCGTCAGTATTTACCGGGGCGGGCGGTGAAGGTGGTCGCCCTGGTGGAGCGTCAGCAGGGGTTGATCACAGCGCGCGGCAACCCGAAGGGCATCCGCTCGTTGCAGGATCTGGCGCGCCCGGAGGTAACGTTTGTCAACCGCCAGCGCGGCGCGGGAACGCGCGTCTTGCTCGATTATCAATTGTCCCAGTTGGGGATTGCGCCGGAAGCCATTCGAGGCTATACTCAAGAGGAGTACACCCATCTAGCCGTGGCAGCCGCGGTTGCTTCGGGGCGGGCGGATTGCCGATTGGGCATCGCCGCCGCTGCGCAGGCGTTGGATTTGGATTTCATCCCGCTCTATGATGAGCATTATGAATTGGTGATCCCGGATGAAATTTACCACAGCGAGCTGTTAGCGCCCCTCTTCGAAGTCTTGAGCGAACCGGCTTTTCGTCAGGCGGTAGCTGCATTGCCCGGATACGACATCTCCCGCATGGGGGAGTTGGTTGCAGAGGTGAGTTAGCCATGGTCACTGCTCTTGTGATAGACGACAATCGCGAATCGGCGGATGTGGTCGTCGAAATGCTGGGGCTGCTGAATGTGCAAGCTCAGGCAGCTTATGGGCCGCGCGCCGCCATGCTGGTACTTAAAGATTTCACCCCGGACATCGTCTTTTTAGATATCAACATGCCTGGAGTGGATGGTTTCGAGGTGCTGTCTTATTTGCGCCGTTTCCCGCGCATGCAAGATGTGCCGATTGTGTTCGTCACCTCCGACGATCAGCCGGAGACGGCCGGCAAGGTGCGCAAAACCGGCGCTTTACTGGTTATCATCAAGCCGGCGACCATTGAATCGTTAGAGCAAGCGCTGCGCAGAGCCGGCATTTTATCGTGAACTGATCCGGAGAGTATGGAGATGCCTGTTTCCGCCGGAAACCCCGCCCCAGACTTTACCCTTCCCGATGAAACGGGCGCGCTGCGCCGCCTTTCCGATTTTCGCGGCCAGCCGGTGGTGTTGTATTTCTATCCAAAGGACGACACCCCCGGTTGCACCACCGAAGCCTGCAACTTTCGCGATGGTTATGGCGACTATCAGCGCGCTGGCGTAGTTATTCTGGGCGTCAGCCCCGATTCGCCTAAGAAGCACGCCAAGTTCAAAGAGAAGTACGGCTTGCCATTCACCTTGCTGGCGGATGAGAAGCATCAGGTGTGCGAACTTTATGGCGTGTGGGGGCCGAAGAAGTTTATGGGTCGGCAATACGAAGGCGTGTATCGCACCACTTTTCTGATAGATGCCCAGGGAAAAATTGTCAAGGTCTTCGAAAACGTCAAGCCCGACGGCCACAGCGCCGAGGTTTTAGCGGCGCTCCTGGCTAATACATAGAATACATTGCACGCACAGGGACGCCATGCAGAAAAACCCCACGCTTTTCCCCTTGCTTATCATCATCTTTCTGGCATTGTTCTTGGCTGCTTGCGCTGGCTCATCGCAGCCAACCGCGATCA
The DNA here is from genome assembly GCA_020724505.1 of Anaerolinea thermophila. GTDB lineage: Bacteria > Chloroflexota > Anaerolineae > Anaerolineales > UBA4823 > RBG-16-57-11. The sequence continues at coordinate 16,205 of DYGV01000072.1, read as the reverse complement.
GCGGCCAGGCAAAGCCCACCGTCCCCGCGGAATACGCTGGCAAGAGCAATCCCCTGGCGGGCGATCCAGCCGCCATTGAAGCCGGAAAGCAGCGCTATGCCGCAAATTGCACGCCCTGTCACGGCGCGAGCGGTATGGGCGATGGCCCGGCGGCGCAATCCCTCAACCCTAAACCCCAGCCGCTGGCTAAGGAGATGTCCACCTTGCAGGATGATTACATCCTGTGGCGTATCGCCGAGGGCGGGGCGATGGCGCCCTTCCACTCTGCCATGCCGGCCTGGAAGAATATCTTCTCTCAAGAGCAGATCTGGCAGGTGATGGCGTTTCTGCGCACGTTGAAATGAGAAGCTGAAAAAGCTGCTGCGGTAGTTTAGTCGAACAGAGCGAGACAAGATAGCGCGAAGATGAGCGGCGGACAGCCGCTCATCTCGCCCACCCAATAATATACCAATAAAAACGCTGGGCGCCTCAGGTCAGGGCGTCACCACCAGAACGCCTTTCATGTTCTGCTCCAGGTGACCGGGCGTGCCGCACACCACCTGATACTCGCCTGGCTCGCTGGGGGCGGTGAACTCTACAATGGCGTTTTCTCTTGCATCCAATTCAGCCTCCCAATAAATGTTGGCTTCATCATCTTCGTTGAAAGGTAGGGTGGCTTCTTTTCCAAACACCATGATGACGAATTCATGTTCTAATGCGCCGGTGTTCTTCAACTTCAACGTAACCTTTGCTCCGGCCGGAACGGTGAAACGGTCGGGGATAAAGGCAAACTCCTTCATCTCCACGTCTAAGATGACGGATTTTGGTCCGCAAGCGCTCAACAGCAGGCTGGCGGAAACCATAAAAACGATAAGCCCCAGTAAGCGTGTCTTATTCAATCCCTGACCTCCTTGACATTGCGATAAAAGTGATAAAATTAGGCGCTTTAATTCGTGATGCAAGATACCGAATATCCATCCCAGAATGATGTTGATTTTAGTCTGCACTGATCGGAATGTCATCATCATTATGGGTGATTGAAGTTTATCGTCAGGAATGATTTTGTATAGCCCTTGAGATAAAAAATTGGCAAGCCGTTTCCTAAAATCTCCGCCTCGAGAGAATAAATAGAGCGGCTATTGGATGGATACGTTGTCATCAATTATTTATCAAGCGCTTAGTGTTTAAGGGTAAAATGGTAATCGTGAGTTCATTGAAGCAGCGCCTCGATCGTGCATTTCAATCTCATTGGTTGCCCTGGATCCTGTTAGGCGTTATCTTGCTGGCAGTTGGCTTGCAGATCGCCAGCGCATCTGGATCGCCGACAGGCTTTCCTACCTTCCGGCAAGTCGTCCCCCTGGCGTTGTTAGCGGTTGGGATATTGGTCGTATATTTGACCTTTAACCAGTTGCATGAGCTGCTGGAGGAACGCCGTCAGTTGGAGCAACGCCTGGCGCAGACCGAACTACGCCTCAAAGAGGCGTATGAGCGCATGGAAGCCTTGTTCCGCCTGAGCCGAAACTTCGTAGATGCCAATGACGAGAACCAGATCATTCAGCCGGTGTTGAAACTGATGGTAGAGTTGAGCGGCGCAACCGGAGCCTCCTTCGTCCCCATTGACGAACATGGACAGCCACAGACCGCGCTTAGCCACGGCGAATTGCCTTTCCCAATCATGGAAGCCTGGCTGGATTATCTTACCACGCCGGGCGTAGTGGATCGCTGCCGCGAGTGCGAGGCGCGCGAGCCGTTGGAATTGCCCAACGATTGCCCGCTGTTGCGCGGCCCGTTCGCCAACGCGGCTGGTTTGTTGTGCCTGTCGGTGCGCCGCGGCGAGCGCGAGTTCGGCGTACTGAATTTGTTTTTGCCCCATCCAGCCCCGTTGGAGCCTCAGATACGCAGTCTGATCGGCGCCTTGCTGGATGAGGCCGCCTTGGGGCTGGAGGGCGTCTATCTGCGCCGTCGCGAGCTTTCAGCGCTGCGCCAGCTCCAGTTTTTGCGTCAAAAAACAGATCTCAGTGCCCAGCTCAACGGACTGCTGGGAAATGTCTATCGCACCTTGGAGGCGGATTTCGCTGTGCTCACGGCGTCTGGATCGCGCTTTGCCCCGCAAAGCATCGAGCTGGTAGAGGGCGAGCTGCCACCCCAGGCGCGCCCCTTTGTGGACGCCCTGTTACAAGGGGTGATAACCTCCCGCGAGCCGGTTCTGCTCAGCGACCTGGCTGGCGACCCGCAAGGCGAAGCGATCCCTCGCCCTTATCTCAAGTCGCTGGTGGCGGCGCCGCTTGTCTCTACCGAGAGCGGTGTGCTGGGCGCAATTTTGGTCGGCAATCGGCGGGCGCGGGGCTTTCAACCGCGCCAACTGGCATTGCTGCAAACAATCGCCAGCCAGGTGGCGCTGGTGGTGCAGAACGCCAACCTGATGGCGGAACTAGAATATAAGACCATGTTGCAAGAGCGCGCCCGCCTGGCGCGCGAAATTCACGACGGTCTGGCGCAGACCATCGGTTTTCTCAAGTTACAGGCTGCCCAGTTGCGCTCGTATCTTGCCCGCAACGATCTCGCCCGCGCTCAGCGCAGCGCAGAAGTTTTCTATGCCACGCTAAGCGAAGCGTATCAGGATGCACGCCAAGCGATTGACGGGCTGCGCATCTCGCCGGATGAGTGCGGTCTGCAAGGCTGGCTGGCGCAGACGGCGGAGGAATTTCGGGAGCTGAGCGGGCTGGAAGTGCGTTTGGAGGAAATGGAAGTGACCGCCGATCTCTCTCCAGAAGTGCAGGCGCAGTTGATCCGCATTGTGCAGGAGGCGCTCAGCAACGTGCGTAAGCACGCTGAGGCCAGCCGGGTGTGGGTCGCCTGTCGCCAGAGCGGAGACGATCTGGTGTTGGAGGTGCGCGACGATGGGCGTGGTTTCGCCCCCGAAGACATCACTACCCCTTCTCAGCATGGATTGCGCGGGATGCGTGAGCGTGCCGAATTGATTGGCGCCGATTTCCAGATCATCAGCCGTCCGCAGCAGGGCGCAACAGTGCG
>DYGV01000072.1:3296-13183 GCA_020724505.1 Anaerolinea thermophila | reverse complement strand
CCCCCTGCCGCTCAAAGGGGTGGAGGAAGTTGGAAGATGAGCAAGATACGTCTGGCGGTGGTGGATGATCATGCGTTGTTTCGCGCCGGCCTGATCAGCTTGCTGGGCGAGATGGATGAGTTCCAGGTGGTGGGCGAGGCTGGCGATGGTCTCGCGGCGATTGAGATGGCGCGCCGCCTGCGCCCGGATATCCTGCTCTTGGATGTGAACATGCCTGGTATGAGCGGGGTGGAAGTGGTGCGTCAATTGCGCAGTCAGCCGGGGGGCGCACCATCGCGCATCCTGATGCTGACGATTTCGAAGAATGAAGAGGACCTGCTGGGCGCTATCGCCGCCGGCGCGGACGGTTATCTATTGAAGAGCGCCGAGCCGGAAGAATTGCGCCGCGCGATTTTGTTGGTCTCTCAAGGGTTATCGGTGCTTTCACCGCAAGTGACGCGCCAGGTGTTGCGTGCGGCAGTAGCCGGCGATGTGGGGCGCATCGCCGATAGCGGCCTCTCCCATCGTGAGATGGAGGTGCTTCGTTGCCTGGCGTTAGGGAAGACCACTGCCCAAATCGCTGCCGATTTATTTATCTCCGAAAACACCGTCAAGACACATGTGCGCCACATCCTGGAAAAATTGGAGGCTTCCAATCGCGCCGAGGCAGTGAGCAAAGCCGCCCAGATGGGCTTGATTGGCGGCGATTCATTGGTGGAAGAATAATTGGTATTTAGTGGTATTGTGGAGTGAAACGTGGCAGAGCTAAGGACGAAACCGACCCATGAAGGTGTGACAGTCTTCTTAAATGGCATCGAAGACGTTAGGAAACGCCAGGATTGTTTAACGCTGCTAGCCTTGATGCGAGAAGCCGCCGGTGCTGAACCCAAAATGTGGGGTGACAGCGTGGTGGGATTTGGCAGCTATCACTATCATTACGCCTCTGGACGCCAGGGAGATTGGTTTTTAACAGGCTTCTCGCCACGTAAACAGAACCTCACCGTATATATTATGGCGGGGGTCGATCAATAAGAGCATTTGCTAAGCCGCCTGGGTAAGTACAAGACTGGCAAAGCATGTCTCTACATCAAAAAGCTCGAAGATGTGGATGTCGCCGTCTTGCGTGAGTTAGTGCAACAATCCGTCGAACATATGCGCCGTACCAACCCGAGCGCCTAGCCAGCCAGCGACACCACCAGCGCGTCGTAATACGTGCCCGCTCCAAAGCCGTCAATCAGCACGTGGTCGAGAGGTTTCATCTGGGGCAGGCGGCGCAGGAAGGCAATCATGTTCGACGCCGCGCTGACGTTGCCGAATTCGCTCAACAGCCAGGGCATGTCCAGAACGATGCCCTGATCTCGTAGGTGTTTTTCCTTTAATTTGTTAATCTTATAGTTGGCGTGATGCACAATCGCCACGGAAATCTTCTTGCTGGCGGCGATGCCCTGGTTGATCCGTTCCTGATAAGCCTGGTACACCTCGCGCACCACCTGGACGCCGGTGCGCACGAACAGCTTGACCATGCCCATGGGACCAGCCATAGACACCGGCTCTCCATTGGCTGGCTCGTTCATCAAGCCTGCCACGCGGATGTGCCTTTCGCCGGCTTCGCTCACTTCGAGATTTGATCCCTCTTCGCTGCGCTGGCGGCTGTGCGGATAATACATATGGACTGCCAGGACGCCCTGCTCGTCGAAGACCTCGCGGGTCTTCCCGACGATGAATTCCATATTCTCACCGGGGATCACACCGATCACCCCGGCGCCGTTGCCAAAAAGTTGCAGGGCGTTTTTATCGCGCGATGCCTGGACAAAGCGGCTTAATCCTTCAATGCCACCCACCAGCACCTTTTTGCCCCGCAATTCTTCCGCCAGATTTCTCCGCATTCGCCCGCCCAGGCCAAGTTCAGGATTCAATGCTAGGTGTAAACCGCCGACCGAGCCATCGCAGGCTTTATGCACGCTGACTTTTAGCGCCTCTTCGGGAATGCCGGCGCGATTGGCGATGCGCACCGTGAAATCTTCTGTGGCTGGCCCGCTGGCGCCAATCAACACTGCCTGAACTTCCTCAGGCGCCCAGCCGCAGGCGTGCGCCGCGGCGCGCAGAAAATGCGCCCCCACCTCCACCTCGACATCTAAATGCTCTTGCGGAGAGAGGTTGCAAATATGATGGCGATAATTGAAGCCCAGGGAGGCAAGGTCCATTGTCTCATTTTCCAGCAAAGGCGCGCCCAGCCGACGCTCAATAAACGTCTTCAAACTCTCGTTATCGTACGTCTCTCCCCACGCGCCGTATGCGCCTCCAATCCCCAACTCGGGGTTGAAGATCTGCTGGCTTCCCAGCGGAACGCCAGGACCGATCGGAATCTCTATCTTTTCAACCTGCGGTTGGTCAAAGAAGGGCGCTGCCGCCAGGTTTATCGTTTCATGAATTGTGTCTTCCATCTTTATCACTCAATCACATTATAAACTCGAATGCCATCTGGGCGGGTTGGAATTACATGAATGTTGACCTTTAAACACCCGGATTCGATTAGCGTTGCGCCTAAAAGCAAAATTACACCTCTAGTCGAACCAATCCCCAAATTCCTTCAGGATGCGTGTCATGTGTCGGGCGTGTTTCAGATAGAGATCCAGGCGGATATTCTCGTTGGGGGCGTGCGCCAATGTGCCAGGGTAACCGGCGCCAGCAGTAACCACAGGCAGTTTGAGCGTATGCACGAATGGATAATTGGGGCCAGAGCCGCCAACCATGGGGACGATCTGCATTGGAACCCCATAGACTGGCTCGGCGGAGCGCACCACCAGATCTACGAAGGGGTGATCCGGGTCGGTGCGCGCTGGGGGTTCGCCGCCCAGATCGGTGATTTGCACGTCACTGAAGCCCTCCGCATCCAGATGCGCCCGCAGCAGTTCCAAAATGCGTTCCGGACGCTGGTCGGGCACCAGGCGAAAATCCACCTTGGCTGAAGCGCGCGCCGGCAGCACGGTCTTCGAGCCAGGGCCCTGATAGCCGGAGGTCAGCCCACAGATGGTGCAGGTTGGCTCGAAAACCTCCGCCAATTGTAGCTCCACGCCACCGGTTAGCCCTTTCAGGAAGGCTTTGACGCCGTACCGTTGTTTATATTCCTCAGCCGCGTCCGGTAGCGCCGACATCAGCTCGATATCGCGTGCACTGGGAGGGCGCACATCGTCATAAAAACCGGGGATGCGGATGCGCTCATCAAGCCCTTTCAGCGAGTTCAGCGCCCACACCAGCCGCCAGGCGGCGTTGGGGAAGATAGAGCCGCCCAGGCCGGAGTGGGCATCGGTGCTGGCGGTTTCCACCCACAGCTCCACATAGCAGATGCCGCGCAGCCCCAGATATTGCATGGGGATTTCGCGATGATCCACGCCGCCGAACTCCCAAAGACAGGCGTCGGCTTTTAGCAGTTCTTGATGGCTCTCCACAAAGGCGAATAAATGCTCGCTGCTGGTTTCCTCCTCGCCTTCCACAATGAATTTGACCGTGCAGGGCAGCTCGCCCTCCAGGGACAACAAAGCGTCAATGGCGTGCAGGCGGGCGGTGAGCTGGCCTTTATCATCGCTTGCTCCGCGCCCATAGAGCTTGCCATCGCGCACCTGCGGCTCGAAAGGCGGGCTGTCCCACAACTCCAGCGGCTCCGGCGGCTGTACGTCGTAGTGATTGTAGATCAGCAAGGTCTTTTCGCTGCGCCCCCGCCGTTCGCCATACACGATCGGCGCGCCGCCGGTGGAAAATACCTGTACAGCGAAACCTCGCCGGCGTAGCATCTCTGCCACCAGGTCAGCGCATTCTTCCAGCCCCCAATTCTGCGCGCCCACGCTGGGCTGCGCAACCAGGCGGCTCAGCTCGGCGATGCTCTCATCCAGATGTTGTTCCAGATATTGATCAATGGTGGCAAAATCGGTCATGATCTCTCCTTACAAAACGATTTGAAATAGAACCAACATGACGCGCCCTTCATCTCATCGGATAGGGCGCTTCAATGCCCCAAAACGCTTCCCGCAGGCAAAATCCCTAGCCGAACACCTCTCTGAGCGACTGACGAAAGATCTCTAGCCCGCGGTTGATCTGCTCGGCGCTGACGATCAGCGGTGGAATCCAGCGGATGGTGTTATCCCAGGGGCCGCAGGTGAGCAGCATCAGGCGGCGCTCCAGGGCGGCGTGGACGACGGCCTTGGCAGCGGCTTTATCCGGCTGGCGTTTGGCGTCGCGGAACTCTGCGCCCACCATGAGCCCCAGGCCGCGTATATCGCCGATGGCCGGATATTCCTCCTGCAAATGGCGCAGCCCGCTGATCAATTGCTCGCCGCGCTGGCGGGCATTTTCCAGCATCCCTTCTTCGCGGATGGCTTGAATAGTAGCGACGCCTGCCGCGCAGGCGACCGCATTGCCGCCAAACGTCCCGCCGTGCGAGCCTGGGATCCATTTCTCCATCAACTCCAACCGGCTGAAAACCCCGCTCAGGGGCAAACCAGAGGCAATGCCTTTTGCCACGGTCATAATGTCGGGTGTCAGGTCAAAGTGTTCCTGGGCGAACCATTTACCTGTGCGTCCAAAGCCGCTTTGGATTTCATCGGCGATCAATAAAATGCCGTGCTGGTCGCAGATTTGCCGCAACCCATTCAAGAAGCTGGCCGGCGGGACGACATAACCCCCCTCGCCCATCACCGGTTCGACTAGGATAGCGGCTGTTTCCCAGGGCGCGGTTTGAGAGAGGAGCAGGAATTCCAACTCCTCCAGGCACCAGCGGCTGGTTGTTTCTTCGTCCCAGCCGTAGCGGTAGGCATAAGGATAGGGGGCGACGAACACGCCCGGCGTTAACGGTTGGTAACCGGCGCGGTAGATGGTCTTGGAGGTGGTTAAAGCCATGGTGGCGTTAGTGCGCCCGTGAAAACTGCCCTGAAAGACGATTACATTGGGTCGGCCGGTGGCATGGCGCGCCAGCTTGATAGCGCCTTCTACCGCTTCCGCTCCGGAGTTGGTGAAAAAGAAACCGTCCAAGGATGGATGCACGATCTGGCGCAGCTCATGTACCAGCTCCAGCATCGGCTCATGTACGACGATATTAACTTGCCCGTGTAGCAGCAGGCCAGCCTGCTTGCGGATCGCCTCCACTACGCGTGGGTGGCAGTGACCGGTGTTGGTCACAGCGATACCGCAGGTGAAATCCAGATAAGGCTCGCCGTTCTGGTCGTAGACATAACAACCTTCCGCGCGCGAAGCGACGATGGGGGTGTAATGTGTCCAAACAGGCGAGAGGTGTTCGTAGGAGTCGAGGTAGGCAGTCATAGAATTCTCTCTATTATGCTGGCAGATGTTCTGCCGCCCATTCAATGCCCAAATCCGCCAAACTGGCGCGGGTGGGGATGCCGTCGCTTGTCCAGCCATTGAGCTGATAATACAGGTCAAGCGCAGCTTCGATCTCCGCTGGGTCGAGCGCCACGCCGGCGGTGGGACCTTCACCCTGTAGCGGCTGGAAGAACTTCTTGGGCAGCCGATCATCCTTGCGGGTGAGGCCTTCGCGGGCGTTGAACACCCGCAGCAAGTTCAGCCGCCGTTGACCGACCTTCATCAGTTCGTATAGGCTAACTCGCCAGCCGGTGACAGCGCGCACCATTTCCACCGTCTCGCTAGGGCCGTAGAGCGTCCAGGCGGGACCCCACACGAACTGGCACAGTTCGAGGGTGTCCAATAGCGAGTAAAAGATTTGGGTGTAGGTTGCAAAGCGTACTTTCTCTGCGCCCAGGCTGTAGGCCGGGGTGGGGTCTTTCAGATCCAGCTCATACAGGCGGTGCAGGTTCAGGTCTGCCACCCCCTCTTCATAGTAGGGGTCGTGTTCGCTGGATTGGTGGTCGGCGCCGAAGGGATTGACGGCGTAGATCAGTGCCAGGGAGCGCTTGGCCTGCGGCATATGCGCCGGCGCTTCCTGGTTCTTCACGGTGATCAGGCAGTTCTCGGCTGCCTCGCCCCACAGTTTGGCCGCCCGCGCCGAGCCTTGCGCCAGCGCCTGCCCCAGCGGCCCCTGGTTTTTCACCATCAGCCGCAGCGCTTCCAACATGGCGTCTGCGTCGCCAAAGCGCAGCGCCAGGCCGCCGGTTTGTTGCGCGCTGATAATGCCTTTCTCGTAACATTCCATGGCGAAAGCAATGGTTGCACCAGCGGAGATGGTATCCACGCCATACTGGTTACAAATCTGGTTGGCTTCAGCGATGGCAGCCAGGTCACTTACGCCGCAGTAGGAGCCGAAGGTGCTTAAGGTCTCATATTCAGGTCCGCCATAGAGCGGATCCGCCCGGTATCGGCCTTCCTTCACCTCCACCACCCGCTTGCAGCGTACAATGCAGGCATGGCAGGTGTCGCGATCTTTCAAGATCGTGTCGTACATCACCTCGCCGCTGATCGGCTCGGCGCTGGCGAACTGGCCTTGATTGTAGTTGAAGGTGGGCAGGCTGCCGATGGCGTTCTGGAACATGACCACGCTGGCGGTGCCGTACTGCGCCAGCCCGGGCATGTCTGGGTTATCCGGCAGGATTTTGGGGCCGATCTTGCTCAACGCCGCCAGGGCTTTTGGGTCTGCGACGGTTACACCGCCCTTACCTTTCACGACGATGGCTTTTAGGTTCTTGCTTGCCATCACCAGCCCCATGCCGGTGCGCCCGTTGTTGCGGTTGGCCATGGAGACCAGGCTGGAGAACAACACGCCGTTTTCCGCCGCCGGGCCGTATTGCAACACTTCCGCCTTGGGCTCGCCCACTTCCTCGCGCAGCAAGGCGTCCACTTCGCCGGTGAGTTTGCCCATCAAATGGCTGGCGTCGTGCAAAGCAGCTTCGCCCTTCAGGATGGATAGATAGACTGGCTTTGAGGAGCGGCCGCGGATCACAATGCCGTCGAATCCGGCGAATTTTAGCTCGGCGGGGAAGAAACCACCGGATTGCGAGTCGCCAATGGCGCCGGTGAGCGGTGATTTGGCGTTAGCGTTCAGCCGGCTCTGGCCGGAGATCGGCGCTCCGGTAAGCACGCTGACCATCAACGTCAGCACATTCTCTGGCGAAAGCGCATCCACGCCGCGCGGCGTCTCTCGCAAGACGTAATACAGTCCCATGGCGCTGCCGCCCATGTATTTGCGATAAAACGCCTCTGGCGGCTCTTCGATGCTCAAGCTCCCTTCCGTCAGATTAACATGCAGGATTTTTCCGTTGTAACCGTATGGCATCTGATCTCTCCTCTCACATAAAAAGTCAGCTACATCTCTATGATCCGATATGGGAAACCATATTCCGCCATCTTTTCCATGAACGGAAGCGGGTCAAAGGCTTCTGGTCCCAGTACGCCGACGCCCTTCCACACGCCGTGTTCCAGCAGGTCCCAGCCGATGAGTGGGTTGAAGGCGGTTTGCGCCACTACTGCCTGGCAGCCCCATTTGCGCATACATTCTTCGTTATCTGCTGCCTGGTAAATATACACCTGTCGTAGCTTACCGTCTTTGACGCCCTTCACCCAGGTTCCAGCGCAGGTCTTGCCGACCATGCGGTCGCCCAGGCGCGCCGGGTTGGGCAGGCAGGCGGCGACCACATCGCGCGGCGCCACCATTACATCTTTGACATTGATCGGTTCTTTGCTGTCCAGGCCGAGCATGTGCAGCGTCTTCAACACGCCGATAAACTTATCCCCCAGGCCGTACTTGAAGGTGACGCGTTTACAGTTGACCCAACGCGGCACCAGCAGCACTTCTTCGTGTTCCACGTTGACCACTTCGAGTTTGCCAATGCCTTCCGGGAATTCAAAAACCTCTGGTTCGGAGAAGGGCGGGGTGGTGTACCAGCCGCGTTCCTTCTCCCAGATGATGGGTGGGTTCAGACATTCTTCGATGGTCGTCCAGATTGAGAAGCTGGGCGCAAATTCGTAGCCGCGCACTTCCAGGTTCGAGCCATCCCGCACGCCGATCTCTTCGATCTCGTCGAATAGGTAATCCTGGGCGTAACGGGCGAACACATCTGCCATGCCCGGCTCTACGCCCAGCCCCACCAGGGCGAGCAACCCCTTCTCTTCCCAAAGGTGAGCGCGTTCGAACTGATAATCGCCCAGCTTCACCCCGCACTTGTTGTATGGGTCTTCGGGGTGCGGCTCTGAAAGGGTCATCGCCAGATCCATATAGGTTTTGCCGGTGTTATAAGCTGCCTCGAAGATGGGTACGTTGTACAGCGGATCGGCGGCGTTCATGATCAGGTCAACCTGGTATTTGTTTGCCAGCTCTTCCACCAGATTTTGTTGACCAGCGTCCACGAACTCAGCAGGGAAACGCGTCGCGTCGTTCAGCCGCGCCTGTACTTCTTTTGCCCGTTCCAGATTGTAATCTGCCAGCACCATCTGCTCCACCCAGGGCCTGGATTGAGCCATGATTGCGATTGCTTCTCCTACGCCCCCAACGCCTACGAGCAAGACTTTCATAAAGCACTCTCCGTATTCTCGACCAGCTTTCCAGTTACCCGGTTTTGCTGCTAAGGTAGCCCAATCAGTCAACGGATTCTGCACGCCCAATTTTGTTGTGCCGATGGCCTTCCCATCAATGAATGGGTTGAGCTTTTCCAGCCGTCTGCATAGGGCTGCCCGGCTTTAATTCAAAGATGAATAGTGATATTGTCGTTACTCCGATAAACAGGTTATTCACCTCCCTTGACTTCGGTCCAGATTCGATCCCAAAGGGAAGTTGCCTCGCCAATGTCTTTGATGGGCGCAGTCCGTTTCAGGTCTTCATCGGAGGGGTTGGTAGCCGGGAAGCTCATGTAAGCCTCGTATAGCGCCGGATCTTCTGTCTTGAGCAATTCCAGCGCGGCTTTGTTCGGGTTGGAGTAAGGGAATTCCTTGGTGATCAGGATGCTGTTCTTGGCATCCAGCACATAGTTGATGAAGGTGAGCGCTGCGTCTAAGTGCGGCGCGCCTTTCGGAATGGCAAGGTTGTCGAACCAGATGGTGCATCCTTCCTCCGGGAAGACGTATTGAATGGCTTCGTTCTCGCTATGCGCGATGGAGGCCTCGCCGTTCCAGGTTTGTCCCAGCCAGACTTCGCCCGCCAGCAGTGCCTGTTTGGGGTTGTCGCTGTCGAACAGTTTGACGTTGGGCATCAGCTCACTGAGTTTAGCTTTTGCCTCTTCCAGTTGGGCAGGGTCGGTGGAGTTTTTATCATACCCCAGGACGACCAGCACCATTCCCAGCACTTCCCGCACATCGTCCAGAAGTACGACTTTGCCGGCAAATTCGGGATCCCATAAATCTGCCCACTTGGTGATTGGCCGGGTGACTTTGCTGGTATCCACCACCAGGCAGCTTGTGCCCCATTGATAAGGCACGGTGTATTCATTGCCCGGATCGTACTCCAGGTTCTTGAAGCGCTCATCAATGTTTTTGAAGTTAGGAATCTGAGATAGATCGAGCTTTTCCAACAGGTTCTGCTTCTTCAAAATGGTAATCATGTAATCGCTGGGGACGATCACATCATAACCGGAAGCGCCAGCCTGCAATTTTGCCTGGAGTTCTTCGTTGGATGAATAGGTGTCGTAATTTACCTTGATCCCGGTCTCGGCGGTGAAATTATCCAGCATCGCTTGCGGGATGTACTCCGACCAGGCATACAGGTTCAGCTCGGTGGATTTGACGGCGGGTTTTTGCCCGCCGCCGCACGCGGCGATAAGCATTGCAAGGACAACAAAGACAGCGGCAATTCGAAAAGTTTTCATCGGTTTCTCTCCTCTCGGCTCAAAATATAGTAGATCCTTTGGCTAGTCCTCTTCATCCAGCCAATTTATAGACTGGGTACTCACCTTAGCGCTTCTGTTGTACGACTTGTCCGCGTTGGGCGATCTGTCCGATCATCAAAACGATGAACA
>DYGV01000072.1:0-3286 GCA_020724505.1 Anaerolinea thermophila | reverse complement strand
GCACCCATAAGGTTGATAGAGCGTTCACCTCCGGCGTCACTGCAAAGCGCACCATCGAAAAGATGCGCAGCGGCAGGGTGGTGGAGCCTGGCCCGGCGGTGAAATAGGTGATGACATAATCATCCAGCGACAAGGTAAAAGCCAGCAGCGCGCCGGAGAGCACGCCGGGCATGATGGTAGGCAGCGTCACCCGCCAGAAGGTGGTCAGCTCGTTGGCGCCCAGATCCATGGCTGCCTCTTCGATGGACTTATCGAAGCCGTGCAGACGGGCGCGCACTACAAGGGTCACGAAGGGGATATTGAAAGCGATGTGCGAAAGCGTGATGGTGCCTAACCCTAGAGTCATCCCGATAGATGCAAAGAACGCCAGCAGTGAAATGCCCATCACCACTTCGGGGATGATGACCGGCACATACAGCAACGACTCAGCCGCACCATAGCCCGGAAAGCGATAACGTTGCAGTGCCAGCGCCGCCAACGTGCCGATAATCGTGGAAACGATGGTGGAGGCAAAGGCGATAATCAGCGTGTTGCGAGTGGCTAAGATCACGTTCTGATCGTTGAACAGCACTCCGTACCAATGCAGGGTGAAGCCTTCCCAACGCACGTTGATCTTCTGCGTGTTGAACGAGAAGATTATCAAGATCAGGATGGGGAAATAGATATAGGCAAAGGCCAGCAGGGCGTAGATGCGCAACCAGAGGGCGGGTTTCTTTTCGCTCATACCAGCAGCTCCTCGCCGAAGCCGGCGCGCCGGGTGTAGAACAGAGTGAAGATGAGCGTCAGGATGAGCAACAGCATAGACGCAGCCGCCCCGAAAGGCCAGTCGCGGGCGGTGAGAAACTGGTTGCGGATCAGGTTACCCACCAGGATGGTCTTGGCGCCGCCCATCAGATCCGGCACGACAAACATCCCCATGGCCGGGATAAACACCAGGATCGAGCCGGCGATCATGCCGGGCAAGCTGAGGGGCAGCGTCACCCGCAGGAAAGCCATGTGGGGTCGCGCCCCCAGGTCGGCGGCGGCCTCCAACTGCGCCGGTTCGATCTTCTCCAGCGAAGTGTAAAGTGGCAGCACCATGAACGGCAGAAATTCATATACCATGCCGATCAACACCGCTGTTGGGGTATACAGGATTTCCAGCGGCGCTTGAATGAAACCGATCTTGAGCAGAAATGAATTGAGTAGCCCTTCGGTGCGCAAGATCATGATCCAGGCATAGATGCGGATGATAAAGTTCGTCCAGAAAGGCACCAGGATCAAGAATAAATAGATTGACCGCTGGCGCGGCGGCGTGCGAGCAATGTAATAAGCCAGTGGGTATCCAATCAGGATCGTCCCCACAGTGGTCAACGCCGCAGTCGCCAGCGAATAGCCCAGGATACGCAGATAGAGCGGATCCATCAGGCGGGTGTAATTGTCCAGATTCACTCGATAGACAATATTCCCATACGCCCCGCGGGTCATGAAGCTCAGAAACACTACCAACAGCAGTGGCAGCACCAGGGTGAACAGTAAATAGATCAGCGTGGGCGAAATGAGGGCGAGCCCCTGAGCTTTTGAACTTTCCCGCAGACGGCGGATCAACGAAAACCGTGAAGTCGGAGTTATCGCGCTGGTTTCGGCAGCCATCACTCCTCCTCCGGGAGTATTAAGACATTCTCCGGGCGCATAGTCACCCACAGTTCCTGACCAGGGGCGTAATAAGCAAGGGCGTCCAGCGTGGAGAGGTGATTTTGCTCCCAAACATTCAATTGAACTCCACTGCCAAAATCAATCACGATGCGAGTATCCGATCCTATATACATGGTATGGATGATGCGGATGGGAAAACAGTTGGGCTGGTTGGGAGATACGCCAAGCTTCAATGGGGTGTCATCGAATAGGCGCATCTTCTCCGGTCGTATCGAAACAACCACTTCTTGCCCAGGGTGGAATTTCCCCAGAGGAATACCCAACAACTCTCTCTCGCTGCCGCGCAAGCTGACGGTGACAAAATCGGGGTCAATGGCTTTGACTTTGCCAAACAGAAAGTTCGTCTCGCCGATAAAGTCGGCCACAAAGCGGCAGTTTGGCCGCTCATAGATTTCAACCGGCGCTCCGATTTGCAGTACATTGCCCTGATTCATCACCGCAATACGATCCGACATGGTCAGCGCTTCTTCCTGGTCATGCGTGACGTAAATGAAGGTAATGCCCACCTGCTCTTGCAGCGCTTTGAGTTCGAGCTGCATTTCTTTGCGCAGCTTGAGATCCAGCGCCCCCAAGGGTTCGTCCAGCAGCAGCACCGCTGGCCGTTTGACTAGGGCGCGCGCTAGAGCGACGCGCTGCTGTTGCCCGCCGGAGAGCTGGCGCGGTTTGCGCGACCCCATTCCACTCAACTGCACCATTTCCAGGGCGGCTTCCACGCGACGTTGGATTTCCTGGCGCGAGACGCGCTCCATCTCCAGGCCAAAAGCCACATTCTGGAAGATGGTCATGTGTTGAAACAGTGCGTAACTCTGAAAGACGGTGTTTACCGGGCGTAAGAAGGGTGGAGTGCGCCCCATGGGTTTTCCGTCAATAAAAATCTCCCCGGAGGTTGGCCACTCGAAACCGGCGACCATGCGCAGCGAGGTGGTCTTGCCGCAGCCGGAAGGGCCAAGCAAGGAAAAAAACTCGCCGTGGTTGATTTGCAGTGTGGCATGATTGACGGCGGTGATCTCACCACCCGCCGGGTTCGGGAAACGCTTAACGACGTCCCGCAATTCAACAGCAAATTGGCTCATCAACTCCTACTCCAATGGCGATGGATTACAAGGTCTTGTTGACCTCAATTAAGGTATCTTCCAGGCGGTCAAGCACGGCATCCAACAGATCATAGCCGATGATGAGGGGCGGTTCGATGCGGATGGTCTGAGCGCTGGTGAGGGTGCCAGCCACCAGCACCCCGCGCTTGAACAAGCCGGCGGCGACTTTATAACCGGTTTCGGGGCTATGAAAATGCATCCCAATCAGCAAGCCCTTCCCTGTGATTCCAGTAAATATTTGCGGGTATTGCTCGGCGAGTTGGTTTAATTTCGGGATCAGATATTCGCCTTTGGCAGCCGCCTGTTCCCACAGCCGGTCGCGCAATGTCACATGGATGGCGGCAATCGCCGCGCTGCAGGCAAGCGCCCCGCCACCTGTGGTTGTAGTCTGAATGAATGGGTTCGGATACATCATCGGTTGCCAGATTTCTTCGGTGGAACACACCGCTCCAACGGGCATCACCCCGCCGCCCAAAGAGTTGGCGGCGGCGATAATG
>DYGV01000071.1 GCA_020724505.1 Anaerolinea thermophila | reverse complement strand
TTGCTAACAGCCTGCCAACCGGCGGCCACGCCCACGCAACCGCCTGCGCCTGCGGCCACCGAACCGCCGGCAGCAGCCACCGAGCCGCCTGCAGCGGCTTTCAAAGCCTGCCAGGTGACCGACACCGGCGGCATTGACGACAAGTCCTTCAACGCCACCGCCTGGAAGGGCGTGACGGATGCCATGGAACAGCTCGGCGTCGAAGGCAAGTACCTGGAGAGCCAGCAGCAGACCGACTACGACAAGAACATCAACGCCTTCATTGACGAAGGCTGCAACATCATCATCACCGTCGGCTTCCTGCTGGGCGACGCCACCAAAGCCGCCGCCGAGAAGAACCCCAACCAGTTGTTCTCCATCGTGGACTTCGCCTACGATCCGCCCATCCCCAACGTGCTGGGGCAGGTGTTCAACACCAACGAAGCGGGCTTCCTGGCCGGTTACGTGGCGGCCGGGGTGAGCAAGACCGGCAAGGTGGGCACCTTCGGCGGCATCCAAATCCCCACCGTGACCGTCTTCATGGACGGCTTCGCCCTGGGTGTGCGCTACTACAACGAGAAGCATGGCACCAACGTGGAAGTGCTGGGCTGGGATGTGGACGCCCAGACCGGCCTGTTCACCGGCAACTTCGAAAGCACCGATGACGGGCGCACCATGGGTGAGACGCTGATGGACGAAGGGGCAGACATCATCATGCCCGTGGCGGGTCCGGTCGGATTGGGCACCGCCGCCGCAGCCAAGGAGCGCGGCAACGTCTACATCATCGGCGTGGACAACGACTGGTATGTCACCGCTCCCGACTACAAGGACATCATCCTGACTTCGGTGATGAAGTACATGGATGTGACCACCTTCAACGCCATCAAAGCCGCCATGGAAGGCACCTTCCAGGGTGGGGTGACGGTGGGTACGCTGGAGAACGGCGGCGTAGGGTTGGCGCCCTTCCATGACCTGGACAGCATGGTGCCCGCCGAGCTGAAGAGCGAACTGGAGAGCATCAAAGCCGACATCATCGCCGGCAAGATCGCCACCTCCCCAGGCGCAGCCCCCGCCCCTGAAGCCACTGAAGCTCCCGCTCCTGCTTCTGACTTGGGCACAGAAGCCAATCCCATCATCATGGCTCTGGCGCCCTCTGCAACCACGCAGGAATTGATCGCCAGCGGCGACGAGATCGCCCGCCAGCTCTCTGAGGCCACCGGTCTGGTGATTAAGACCACCGTGCCGAACTCTTATAGCGCGCTGGTGGAAGCCATGGGCGCTGGCAACGCGCACATTGGCTGGCTGCCGCCCTTTGCCTACCTGATCGCCAAAGAAAAAGGCTACGCCGAAGTCGGTTTGGCGACCGTGCGCTTTGGCCGCGACCATTACCCGACCCAGTTCCTGGCTAATGTGAGCAGCGGCTTTACCCCCTACTTTGATCCCGCCACCGAGAAAAGCACCGCTGATGCAGCCACCGCGTTGGCTCAATTCGCCGATAAGAAACCTTGCTGGACAGATCCGTTGTCTGCGTCCGGTTATGTCATTCCGGCTGGCTTTCTGTCTGCCAACGGTATCAAGACCAAAGCTGCTGCATTCGTTCAGGGGCATCCCACCGTGGTACGCGCCCTGTACGCCACCGGCATCTGCGATTTTGGCGCCACCCATGATGGCATCCTCACCGACAAAAATCTGTTGGAAGCGTTCCCGGATCTGACCGAAAAGATCGTCATCATCTGGCGCTCGGATCCTGTCATCCCCAACGACAACGTGTCCTTTGCCACCAGCCTGCCGGCGGATATCCGGCAAAAGATCGTGGATGCGCTGCTGGCTATGGCTGAGACCGAAGAAGGCAAGGCGGCTCTGAACGCGGTCTATCAGATCGAAGGTCTGAAAGTTGTTGACGACACCTTCTATGATGAGTTCCGCGTCCTGCTCGAGGCGTCTGGCGTGGATTTGACCAGCCTGGTCAAATAGAGCCATAGAATAGCTGAGGAGGGAGAGAGTCTTTCTCTCCCTCCTTTTTCATACTATTTGCTCGGAGGTGAAATGCTCCGCATTGAAAACCTGACCAAGGTTTATCCCACCGGCACAGTGGCGCTGAAAGATGTCAGCTTTCAGGTCGAGGATGGAGAATTTTTGGTCGTGATTGGTCTGTCCGGTTCGGGTAAATCAACCCTTTTACGTTGCATCAACCGCCTGATTGAACCTACCTCTGGACGCATCCTGTGGGACGACATTGATATTACCGCAGCCAACGCCCAGCAATTGCGCCTGATTCGTCGCCAGATCGGGATGGTATTCCAGCAATTCAACCTGGTGAAGCGTTCTAAGGTGATCACCAACGTCCTCAGCGGGCGGCTAGGGTACGCCAATCCCTGGGCATCCCTGCTCGGCATCTGGTCGCACGAAGATCGCCAGCGCGCCATGCAGGCGCTGGAACGGGTGGGCATCGCCGATAAAGCCAATAACCGCGCCGACGCGCTTTCTGGCGGTCAGCAGCAGCGGGTGGGTATTGCGCGTGCTTTGATGCAGGAACCGCGTTTGATCCTGGCGGACGAGCCGGTGGCTAGCCTGGACCCGGTGCTGGCTCACAGCATTTTGCAATATCTGGAGGCGCTCAACCGTACAGACGGCGTGACGGTGATTTGCAGCCTGCACTTCCTGGATTTGGTGCATCGCTACGCTACCCGAGTCGTCGCCCTAAAGGATGGCGTTAAAGTCTTCGAGGGTTTGCCGAAAGAGATTGATCGCGCCCGTTTTAAAGAGATTTACGGAGAAGAGGCGGAAGAGGTGCGCGCCACGGCTGTGGAGGTGGGATGAGCGTGAATCAGGCGGTCTCTTCACCGAAAGCGGCGCGCTCGCCGCTTGTAGCTGCCTTGCTTTCCTTGGTTATTCCTGGCCTGGGGCAAGCCTGGCAGGGCCATCTCGCCCGCGGCGGCGGCGTTTTCGCCGTGGTGGTCAGCGCTCTGGCAACCACGATCTGGTATGGACATGCAACCTGGTATATCATCCCGGCTGCGTTATGGCTCTGGAATGTTTGGGACTGTCTGCGCATGCCTGCCGGCGCTCCAGCTTGGGCTGCGGCAATTCTGTGGCTGAGCATGGCTTACGGCATCGGTTGGCAGGTCACAGAGATCAATCTGCTCGCTCTGGCGCAGAACGGGGAACGCGCTGCATCCATCTTGCGTCCCATGATGCGACCCGATTTCATCACCAAGCGGCAAAACCGCACCCAATACTCCGTTCGCGTCCAAGTGCCATGCTCCACTAACCCGCCGCGGGCTCAAGCTACGATCAACGGCGTCACCATCACCGCCAGCCCGGATTGTGTCACGGTGGGGGAGAATATCCTGGTTACCGCGCGAGGCTTGCAACCCAATTTCCCAACTGAAGTAACCTGGGTGACGCCCACTGGCGGCGTGATTATGCTGGGCGAGAATAATGCCAAGATGCTGACGCTGAACTCCGATGAGCAAGGCAATCTAACGGTGATGTTCACAGTGCCAACCGGAATCCAGGCTAGCGAAGAATTCGTACAGGATTATCGTATTGCCCTGACGCAAGTCGAAACCTTACCCGGCTACGAAATATCGCCCAATGGCAGGTATATCCTTCAAGGCATCTATGAGACTCTGGCGTTAGCCCTACTGGCTACGGCGTTGGGGGCCGTATTAGCCTTACCGATCAGCTTCCTGGCGGCGCGCAATTTGATGGGCGGCAACCCCCTTACCTATAGCATCTATGTGCTGGCGCGCACGTTCTTGAATATTTTTCGCTCTATTGAAGCGCTGATTTTGGCTATTATTTTCGTCATCATCGTTGGCCTGGGGCCTTTTCCGGGCATGTTGGCGCTCACCGTACACACCACAGCCGCTTTGGGTAAGCTGTATTCTGAAGTCATCGAGGGGATTGATCCAGGTCCCATCGAGGCCGTACGCGCCACGGGTGCGAACTGGGCGCAGATCGTGCGTTTCGCAGTGATTCCGCAAATCGTCCCTTCGTTCACGGCGCTGACAATCTACCGCTGGGATATCAACGTTCGCTCGTCCACCACCATCGGTTTTGTGGGCGGCGGCGGCATCGGTTTCTTCCTGTGGCAATGGATCTTGCTGGGCGATTATCGAGCGGTCAGCGCCTCCTTCATCACTATTGCCGTAGTGGTTATCATTATGGATTTCTTTAGCGCCCAATTGCGCGCGCAATTGCACTGACCCATTATGACGAATCTTTCCAGAGTCCTTCGTATATTGTTATGGCTGGTGGTCAGCGCGGCGATCATCGCCGCCTTTATCCTGAGCGTTCGTGTGACGCAGCCGGATTTTATCAAGCTGGTCGTAGCCGCGCCCAAAGCCAGGCAGATCTTGCCCCAACTCTTCAGCCCAGAGTTGTTTGTCCGTCAGGCTATCACCAGCACGATGAGCCTGGCATTCCCCATTCCTTGCGGCAGCGCCGAGGTCGGTCAACCCGCAGAGTCTGGGCCGCGCCTCCTCGCCCAGCCACCCTGCGCCAGCGCAGGCGAGACCTTCCGGCTGCGCGGCGAGAATTTCCCGCCCAACGCGGGGATTAAACTCTCGTGGCGCTTGCCGGATCAACGAGCGCTTTCGATTAAGCGCATCGCGACGGACGGGAACGGCGTATTTGAATTGGAAATTCAGGCTCGTCCCATTGCGGCTACCAAAGACGGGAAGCCTTCCTCGCTAGAAGTCGAAACTTCTCTGCCCGAAGGGGCGTTGCGCCCCTCGCCCACGCTGACCGAGGTGGTCAACGCCATGTTTGTGACGGTCTTTATGGCGCTGCTGGCAACCACATTCGGCACAATTATCGCTATCCCCCTGAGCTTTTTGGCGGCGCGCAACATCACCTATCGCGGAGTCCTGGGCAAAACTGTATATTTCATCACACGCTCGTTCTTGAACATCATCCGCTCCTATGAACCGCTGGTGATGGCTACCATTTTTGCTCTCATCGTTGGGTTCGGCAATCCCTTTGCCGGCGTTCTGGCGTTGGTCATTGTGACCACGGCTTCGCTTGGAAAAATGTTTTCCGAATCAGTGGAAAGTATTGACCCTGGCCCGATCGAAGCTATCACCGCCACCGGGGCAAACCGCGCTCAGGTGATCCTGTATGGGGTGGTGCCGCAAATCATCCCCGACTTTCTCTCCTTCACGATCTATCATTGGGACATCAACGTGCGTATTTCGACCATCATCGGCTTTGTGGGTGGCGGCGGGATCGGCTATTTCCTGTCTCAAGCCATCAACGCCTTTCAATATTCCAAGGCTGGCGCCGCCTTGCTGGCGATCATCCTGGTGGTTTGGGCGCTGGACTTTTTGAGCGCCGAAGCCCGCAAGCGGCTCACCTGACTCTTTTCGCCCATGCCAAGCGCCCGTGACGACATCCTGGAGCGATTACGCGCTCACCAAATACCCGGCCTGGATCTGGGCGAAGGCTTTCTTTACCCACATTACCAGGGTTACTCAATCCTGAACATCCCCTCCACGATCTGCAAATGGCTGGGCTTGCCCGGTCTAGGCGCTGCTCCCCTGGCAGAAGAGATCGTTCCCAAGCTCGACCGAAGTTTTCCTCGGGTGGTTTTAGTCTTAATGGATGCTCTGGGCTATCAACGATTCGTCCGCTGGCTGGAACAATACCCCGCTCTGGCAGTATGGCAATCCCTCACCGAGCGGGGAGGGCTGACGCCGATCACTTCCATTTCTCCCAGCACCACCTCCTCTGCGCTGACCAGCCTGTGGAGCGGGCGCAGCCCCAGCGAGCACGCTATCACCGGCTATGAGATGTGGATGAAGGAATATGGCATTGTGGTCAACACTATCCAGCATAAGCCGATCAGCTATCAGGGCGGCGCCGGTGGACTGGAGCGCGCTGGGTTCAAGCCAGAGAGCTTTCTGGGTTTCCCCACCTTGGGCGAACACCTGCTCTTGCACGGTGTGAAGAGCTATGCTTTGCAACATCACAGTATCGCCGCTTCTGGCCTCTCGCGCATGCTAATGAAAGAGGTACGGATCCAAATGTTCCACTCGGCGGCAGACCTATGGGTCAATTTGCGTCAATTGTTGGAAGGCTCGCGCAATGAGAGGTTCTTCGCCTGGGTGTATTGGAGTGAGGTGGATACCTTTGGTCATTTCTACAGCCCAGATGATGAACGCGTCGCCGCCGAATTCGTTTTGTTCAGCCAGGCCATGCAACAATTCTTCCTGGAGCGATTGAGCCGGGGTTTGCGCCAGGATACATTATTCATCCTCACCGCCGATCACGGTCAACTTGTCACCCAACCCAACGCATATTATGAACTGCGCAACCACCCCACGCTGACGCGTCGTTTGCATATCTTGCCAACGGGAGAAAACCGGCTGGCTTATTTCTACATTCGACCTGGTCAGACCGAAGCGGTGCGCGAATACCTGGATCGCGCCTGGCCCAATCAGTTTGCCGTGGTCGAATCGGCTTACGCCGCTGAAAGCGGGCTGTTTGGCCCAGGCAGGCGGCATCCCTCTTTGCTGGATCGTTTGGGCGATTATTTGGTGGTTGCACGCAACGACGCTTATCTGTGGTGGGCAAATAAAGAGAATGAATTACATGGACGCCACGGGGGTTTGCATCCTGAGGAAATGTTGGTGCCCTTCCTGACCACAGTTTTATAGGCAGGTCGAACCTGTTTTTTATTTCACGTAGTCGTTAGGGTCAACCTTAACGCCGTTGAACATCATCTCGAAATGCAGGTGGGGGCGGCCGGTGTCGCCCGCGCCGCCGATGGCTGCGATAGTGTTGCCTTGAAACACGCTCTGGCCGCAGGTGACATAATAGGCGCTGAGATGCGCATACAACGTCTGCCAGCCATTGCCGTGATTGATCACCACCACATTTCCATATCCCCAGTTGTTCCAGCCGGCGTAAACCACAACGCCGCTATCGGCGGCATAGACGGGGCTGCCTTCATCGCCGTCAATATCAATCGCCGGGTGGTTGGCGCCTAAATCATACCCATAACCGGATAAATAATGATGATCGGCAGGCCAGATAAAGACTCCCGCGCCTGCAACCCCTGCTGTGACCTCCTCGCAAGCCCCAGGTCCAAGCACCTTCGCTACGCCAGGGTTATCCAGCGGAATGACTGGCGCGCTCCAACTGACAAAATTCCGCCTGCCTCCGGGGATCACCAACCAACTACCCGCCTCGATGTTCGGGGAAGATAAATCGCCAATCGTATCCGGGTTTAGATGATTTGCAGGATAAGCAAGGATATCTTCCGGCTTTACGCCGTAAAATTCGGCCACGCTGTTGAGCCCTTCGCCGGCTGACCAGCGATGATAAGTCCCATCTACGGGCAAGATATTTAGCTCTTGACCGGGACGCAGGTTATGCGGATTATCTCCCAAGACGTACTGATTTGCCCATAAGATGGTTTCGGGTCTAAGGCCAAATTGTTTCGCAATTCCGAACAAGTTATCATCGGGCTTGACCACATATACCAGCACTTCATCGCGCGGTCGGGAGGGGACATCCGTGTGCAGACGCGCCTGGCGAGCAATGCCGAACAATGGCTGAAGCGGAGACTGGCCGTTGTCGGAATCGTCGGCTGCTGGCAATCGTAAATCCGGGAGATTTGCAGCCTTCAAGCGGAGATCGTCGCTTTCGCTTCCCGTAATCGCCGGCGTCGCCAATGATACAGCCGAGACTGCGCCTTCTGCTGAATCCTCGAATTGCGCCCCAAGATAAAATTCACGCAGCCCCCAGGCGAAAAACAGAATTAACGCCACCAACAGAGTGTGCGTGCCGAGGCGCAGCACAACTTCTCCCAGACCAATCTGAGAGATTGCCTGCCACCCAGCCATGAATGCGCTTCTTTTCTGCTCGGGAGGCATGGGGGTCATTGACTCATCTTTCAATCTACCTTGAGGAGCAAGGCTCATGGTACGCGCATGATAACATTGGCGAAAGTTTCCGTCAACCTAAGAGTACAGCCAACCCAGCATTGGTTAGATACCGCCTCCTCCGGTTACAAGGCCCATGTTCATGAGCTGGAGTCGCCTCGGTTGACTTTTCGCGTCATCAGGTAGTAATTTCCAATCGCCGTCGTTACGCGACAAGAAACTATTAAAAATACGCCGCAACCCTATGGTGCTGATAAGCTAGCAGTTGCTTCCTGCGCCGCTGCTAAAGGATCCACCTGTTCTCGCAACACGTCAATCACCGCCTGCCAAAGCGGTTTACTCAATCCCACCAGGATGTCTGCGGACGGCAGCGCATGGGCGGATTTGGCGATCCGATCCAGGATCAATGCCAGATCCTGACGAGACCATCGCTGCAAGGCGCTTGGGCGAGGGGGCAAATAACCTGCTGCTTCCGTCCAGTTGGCCAGAAAGGTACTTTCGGTTAAGAACTCTGCTAACTCGACCGCTATTCGTTGTCTTTCTCTATCTTTGGCGGATAGTGACCACACCCAGCCTGTGGCAAGCGTGTAGGGTACTCCGTCCGCGGTCGGCGCTGGCGACAGGGCATGATCGCCAGAAGGGGTATCGCGGATAAAATCCAAATAGCGCGAACACCAGGTGATCGCCATTGGAGCGCGGTTTTCTTGAAACGCTGCCCACACTTGATCATCGCTCTGATACTGGGTTAAAGCCGCGCTCATCACGCCGGCGAGCTCGGCTTCTGCATAATAATTGAGCACCTCGGATAAAGCAGCCGTATCCAGAGCAGGCTTGCCCAGTTCATCTTGTACCACGCCGCCCAGGGAGCGATACTGCCCTAACGTAAACAATGCTTGCGGATCGGCGGCTGGAAATACCAGGGGTTGCTTCATCTCCAAAACAGCCGACCAATCTTGCGGCGGCGTTTCGACGATAGATGAATGATACGCTAAGAGCATCACATCTCCGGTGAACGGCAGACCGTAGATGCTATCTTGAATGGACGCCAGCTCATAAGCGTAATCGTACCAATCTTCGTCTTTCATGGCTTGAGTCATAGCGTTGTAGGGATACAAAAGCCCTTTCAAGGCGGCGGTTTCCAGGGCATCGCGCGGTAGGGCGATCAAATCCGGCGCGGACTGGGGAGCAGCCGCGCTGGCAGTGGTTAACGAATCGAGCAGGCCGCCCGGCCCATAAGGGGCTTTGATCCTCACCTCCAACACCAGGCGCGAGCGTTGGTGGGTGAACTCCTCCAGACGCTGGCGCAAAAATTCGCTTGCCGGCGTATCCAGCGCTGGATCGAACTGGGGCGGCAACCAGACGCG
The DNA here is from genome assembly GCA_020724505.1 of Anaerolinea thermophila. GTDB lineage: Bacteria > Chloroflexota > Anaerolineae > Anaerolineales > UBA4823 > RBG-16-57-11. The sequence goes on along the minus strand of DYGV01000071.1, from coordinate 9,691 downwards.
CAAAGTCAAAGGGCCACCTGGCGTGTTCGTTGGGCTGTGCAGGGGCGTTGTCTCGCCCTGCGGATGAGCGGTGGCAGGTAACGAAGGGGTATTTTCAGGCGCAGAAAAGGGCGTGACTGTGGCGACTCCGCTGCAAGCCGCGCTGAAAATCAAGAGCATTAGTGAGAAATGGCGGAGAAGTTTCATTGAGAGGATACGGACAGATGGAGAGGTCATTATCAGGATCTAAAGGTTTAACGTGAAGGTAGTACTGCGGATAATGCACGCCGGAGGCAATCCTCATGGAGCTGATGGCGGGTATGGCGCGCTGGTGGTGGCTGGTGGAGGCGCTTGAGTGGCGGTCCCGGTAGGCGTCGCCGTTAGGGTGGCGGACTCCGTGGGCGATGGCGATGGGGTGAAGGTAAAAGTCGGCATCGGTGTATCGGTGGGCGGAGGCGGAAAAGTCTCCGTGATGGTAGGGGTGGGGGATGGCGTCCAGGTCATAAACAGAGTGGCTGTGGGTGTCGGCGTTTCGCTAGCGGTGGGAGGAGCGGAAGTAAACGTCGGCCTGGGCGTCCAGGTGGGAAGGAGCGTAAAGGTGGGCGTCAGCGTCCAGGTGGGCGATAGAGTAGGCGTAGGTGTAGGAATTGACGCCTGGATTTGAGCGACTCTGGCAATTATCACTCCCAAACAGTAACATGGCAGCGTTGCCAGGATAATAAATGTAAATGTCATTCGGAGGCGTAAGCGCTGCTCTCGATGCATTCAGCTACCCATTGTGGTCAGATGATAACATCAGGTTAAATTCACTGCAAGTGCGAGCGCAGCCCATCTTTTGCAATTTTATGGTAAAAATCTATTGGGAAAATGCATTCGATGAAATGGATCTATCTCTCCCCTCACCTAGATGATGCAGCGCTCTCGTGCGGCGGTTTGATCTGGGAGCAAACCCAGCGCGGCGATCAGGTGGAGATCTGGACGATTTGCGCCGGCGACCCGCCCATGGGTGAACTCTCCCCCTTCGCCGCGGAATTGCACCGGCGTTGGCAAGTTGGGGTTGAAGCTGTTGCCCGGCGACGAGAGGAAGATCTTGCTTCCTGCCAGGTGCTCTCTGTTGCGCCCAGGTATTTCCCCCTGCCCGATTGTATCTATCGTCGCGCTGGCGATGCGTACTGGCAGTCGGGCAGAAACACACCGCAAAACATTGAGTTGCCAGGCGTCTTTCTCTACCCCGACTATCAGGCTATTTTTGGGCCTATACACCCTTTGGAGTCCGCTCTTATTGAACAGCTTGCCGATCGGCTTGGTGAATCCTTGCCGTCGGATGCTGTAGTCGTTTGCCCGCTGACTGTGGGTGGACATGTGGATCATCAATTGACCCGGCTTGCTGCTGAGCGAGTCCAGCGCAATTTGTGGTATTATGCAGATTATCCCTACGCAGACGATTTCGTTCAGCAGCCGGAACAGATCGAAAGGTTATCACCTGCTCATTCTGTCCGGCGAACGTTTCGACTGAGCCAGCCGGCGATACAGGCGTGGGGCAGAGCCGTCGCCGCGCATCGTTCACAGATCAGCACCTTTTGGCCAGATCTGGAAACCATGCAGGCGGCTTTACAGGAATACTATGTACGAATGGGCGGCGCAGTCTTGTGGTCGCCAGCGGATAGTAATATTGAAGACAAACTTGCATGAGCGCCCAAATTATGCTAAAATATCGCCGCGGCGGTGTTGGGTGCCTGTTGTTTCCCGGAACGCCGCCTTCGTTTTCAAAATCCGGGGAAGGTCGAGGGTTTTTCGCTCCAACTGGAGTGATTTTTTTATCAAGAGTGTTTACGTCAGGATAGGGACATGCCTCCATCATATTTGACCCGCCAGGGATATCAGAAACTGCAAGAGGAACTGGAGTTTCTGCGCACTAAAAAACGCCAGGAAGTCGCCGAACGACTTCATGAAGCGATGGAAGGCGGCGAACTGATCGAAGACGCCGAATACGAAGCTGCCAAAAATGAGCAGGCGTTTGTAGAAGGCCGCATTCAGGAACTCGAAATGCTGCTTGCCAACGCACGGGTCATCGAAGAAACCGGCAAGATGGACACCGTTCAGATTGCCGCTCGGGTTACCATCCAAGAAGGCGATCTCGAACCGGAAGTCTATACCATCGTTGGTCCGGCGGAAGCCAACCCGCGCGAGGGGCGCATTTCCAACGAATCCCCGCTGGGACGCGCGCTGATGAATCATCGCCAGGGCGATGTGGTGACCGTCGACGCGCCGGATGGTTCTTTCACCGTGCGGATACTCAAGGTGGAGTAATCCGGGGGCCGGAAATACAGCCCCGCGCATAGGTATCCTGGCGCGGGGCTTTTATTTTGAAAGGAAAGGTCTTATGAGCCCAAATTATTCCAGTCTCGAATTGAACCGTCTTGAAAAATTACAACGGTTGCGTCAGCGTGGCATGGAGCCTTACCCAACTCGCGCCGAGCGCACCCATACCAGCCAGCAGGCAATTCAGGCTTTTGAAAGAGCGGAGGCTTCTGGACAATCTGAAACGGTTTCTGTCACGCTGGTGGGGCGCATCCGCTCCATGCGCCCGATGGGTAAGATTACATTTGCGCACATCGAAGACGGCGCCGGCCGCATTCAACTTTTCCTGCGCGCCAACGAAATTGGCGAAGAGGCGTTAGATCTTTTCAACCGCGAGTTCGATCTGGGCGATTTCATCCAGGCCAGCGGAGAAATGTTCCGTACGCGCACCGGCGAGATCACCCTGCGGGTGGCTTCTTTCCGCATGTTGGCTAAGGCGATTACCCCTCTCCCGCCAGCAAAAGACGAAGTGGTTGACGGCGCAGTGATCCAGCACGCCACGCTCTCCGAAACTGAACTGCGTTACCGGCAGCGTTACGCCGACTTGGCAGTTAATCCCGATGTGCGCCGCATCTTCCGTATCCGCGCTGCGACGGTGCGGGCGCTGCGCAACTTTCTGGATGAGCGCGGCTTCCTGGAAGTGGAGACCCCTGTGTTGCAACCTATTTACGGCGGTGCGGCGGCGCGCCCCTTCATCACCTACCATAACCAGCTCAAGCAAGAGTTATATTTGCGCATCTCCTTTGAACTTTATTTGAAGCGTCTGCTGGTGGGTAACCTGGAGCGCGTTTACGAAATCGGGCGCGATTTCCGCAACGAAGGCGTTGACCGCACTCACAACCCGGAGTTCACGCAGCTTGAGTTTTATTGCGCTTATGCAGATTATTTGCAGGTGATGGAGCTGACGGAGCAAATGATCTCTTACGCCGCGCAACAGGTGCTGGGCACTACCACGATTACCTACGGCGGTCATACGATCTATCTCGACCCGCCTTGGCGTAGATTGGAATTGCGCCAGGGTATCCTAGAGGTCACCGGTATTGATTTTGCCCAACACCCCACCACCGAAAGCCTGGCGGCAGCGATGAAAGCTAAAGATATACCGGTAGATCCGAACGCCACGCGCGGGAAGCTGATCGATTCGCTGTTGGGCGATTATCTTGAACCCACATTGATCCAGCCTACTTTTGTTTATAACTATCCGCGCGACATTTCTCCGCTGGCAAAAAGTATGCCCGGCGACCCCAGCATGGTCGAACGTTTCGAAGGTTATGTGGGGGGCATGGAATTATGCAACGCGTTCACAGAGTTAAATGATCCGTTGGATCAGGAAGCGCGCTTCATCGAAATGGGGCGCGATTACGCCGCCGACGATGAAGAACGCCACCCCATGGATGAAGACTATCTGCGCGCCATGCGCTACGGTATGCCGCCCAACGGCGGCTTCGGCATGGGTATTGACCGCTTGGCAATGCTCTTCACCGATAGCCCCAACATTCGTGAGGTGATCCTATTCCCCCATTTGAGGAAAGAGGAATAGGAAACGTCCCGCAGGTTTTGTGGTTCGGACAACCTGCGGGACGTTTGCAGCCAATGCCTGGCCTAGCCCTTCAACTTCACCTTGTTGCCCCCCGAACGTGGCTTTTTGGGCGCTGCGCCCGCAGTCTCAAGCTTGATTCGCCCGGCAGATGGTTGTTCCCCTGCGGAGCGGCGGGCAAAGAACAGCCGAGCCAGTGCCAGCGGCACGATCAGCAACAACAACAGCCCAACCACCAAGCCGGCAAACAGCATCCAGGAAGCCGGTTTAACCACTTCGGGGATCAGCCCGCCGGGGTTATATTTCACCGGCGCAACGGCTGAACCGCTGGCAAGGGACACGCTCAAGGCGCGGTTCACTCCATCACGCAAGTTAGAAGGCGATGTGTAGCTAATCACGTATTCGCTTTGCAAAGCCTGTCCATATCGCTCGTACAGATTGCGCAGCGATTCGGCGTCGTTGGCGTAACCATATTCGCCCCCCGCCTCGCGCGCCAACGCCTTCAACCCCGCCTCATCCAGGGCGGTGATGGCTCCCTGGCTGTGCGTCGGATCGCCCAGGCCGATGGTGGAAATGGTTAGCCCTTGCGTGCCCACCCTCTGGATCAGTTCGAGCGGCGAAACTTTGCTGCGATTATCCAGTCCATCGGTCATGACGATAATCGCCTTGCGTCCCTCGATGGGTGAGATGAGCTCCATCGCCTGGTCGAGGGCGTCGTACATGGCTGTATCGTCCAGCGCTTTCAGCCCATCAATTGCTTCGAGGAGCTTCTGGCGGTCCTTGGTCAACGGCTGAACATACTCGATCCGCGTGTTAAAGGTTAAGATGCCGATCAAATCCTCTGGCCGAGCCTGATCCACATAAGCGCGCGCCGCGGCTTTTGCTGCTTCCAGCTTGCCGCCGCTGTTCATGCTGCCGGATGTATCTATGACTAGCATGGTCGCCAATGGGCCAATATCGCCAGAGCCATGGATCTCGTCTGGTTTCACCGGTTCGCCGTTCTCTTGCAGCTCAATCTGCGACGGGCTGATGGCAACCGGTTCGCCAGCGGGGTTGGTCACCGAAATATACACCCGCACTTTAGGAAACTGTGTGGTATCCACCTGGGTAATGCGGACGACCAGATCTTTTTCCGCCGGCGGCGGGGTCGGGGTAAAGCCAGTCAGGGCGACTAGCAAAACGCTCAAGAAAGCCATCCTGAGCAGGAAATCGTATCTTTTGTACATCGCTCACCTCTTTTCATGGTACATGAGCTGCGTGTTGCCCACCCGAATGGTCTGGCGGTTGCGCAACACAGCCTGCTCAATCCGTTGATTGTTGATAAACGTCCCGCTTAAGCTCATATCCTTGATGTTGAAGTGCGTTCCAACGCCTTTCAACATGGCATGTTGCGGGGCGACATCCGGGTCGGGCAGCACAATATCAGCCTTGAGCGCGTCGCTGCCAATGAAAGCCGATGGCCCTTCAGCGCGCATGAACTTATCCAGAATAAACTCGGTGCCTTTCAGCTTGCCCGAAGTTACCTCCAGCCAGGCGCGGGAGAGCAGGAAAACGATCATGGCGATGAAAGCACCCACGGATGCGCCCAGCAACAGCAGTCCGGCAGCCTTGCCTAGCAGCGGGTCGGCCAACCACGAACGCGCCGCTTCGAGCAACAACCCACCCAGCGCGCCAACCAACACGCCGCCCAGGGCTCCTTTGTATATTTGACTGCCGCCTGTGGTGCTGGTTGCCAGGCCGATCAGCAGGCCGAAGAAACCCCAGCCCAGCGCCCGCGCCCAAGATTGGCCGCCCAGCGCCTGAAACAGAAACTCGGCCATTGGCAGGCCTACCCCGCCGCCAATCAACCCCAGAACGCCGGAGAACAAGCCGCTGCGCAGCGCTAGCATTAGATTGCGGGCAATCAGCCCCTCCGCCAGACCGATCAGCAGACCGATGCAAAAACCGATCAGAGCACCCACCAGGATCTCGCTCAAGTAAACATTTCCGGCGAAAGACAGCCCCAACAGGTTGCTGGCCTGCCAGCCCAGCACCCCGCCGATGGCGCCCAGAACGCCGTAGTAATACAATCTCATCATGCGATTCATGCAAACCTCCTTGACTCTCTGCAGCCCGAATGATCGTCGCTGTTGTTGTGGAATGGGCCGGCGAAGCCGCCCTGCTATGGCTCAGGGCAAATTCGTTTTCCGGACTCACTCCTGCTGCGTCATAGGGGTCAGGTTGCGCCAATGCACAACGCTGCGCCGATTGCGCTGCCATAGTTCGTAGAAACCATAGTATTGACGCGGGTCGAGCCTGCCATCCGGCTGACGTATAAAAAAGCCGCCGGCAGCAGAATACGGCTCGATTACCAGCGCCACCTGATAATGTTCTGGAAAGAAGTTGCCGTGCAGCCAGGTGTCATAACTAGACAGAAATACCCCCATGCGCGGGTGCGTATGATACCAGCCCACCAACTCCTTACCGGGGTAACGTTCCTTCATCTCGTCGTACAAGGCGATTTGCGTATCCTGAGTGAAGGTCAGGTAGGCGCTGCCGTGGCGAGTGTGGGGGGCAGGCAAAGTGGCTTCGATGATGATGAACTGCTCGCCTGTCCTCCGATCCGCGCGCCATTTACCCACCAACCACCCGCCCACCTCATTTTCCAGGTCGCTACCGGCGTGCGCGCAGCAACGTATGAAAGCGCGCTGCGTCAAGAACACTGAGACTGCAGGAGGATGCTGGCCATTTTCCAGCGAGGAAACCCAGCGCGTGGCGCGTCCAAATGGGATGCGCGCGTGACGCGGTTTTGGCGTTTCGGGAGGCTGGAGGCGGATCAACGGGACAGCCATTCGTGGTAAAATCTCCATGCTACATCGTTTGGGGAGGCCAGACAGCGGTCGTGCCGGACGCGCCGTCTGGCCGAACCTTTAGCCGGCGGTGATGTCGGCGGTGATGATGAGGCGGTCATCCTGGGGGACGCCGGCCGCGCTCAAGGTTTCTTCATCGCGCAGCTCACGCCCCAGCGCTTTGCTATCCAGGCGATAGCTGATGGGCCGTCCATCCGGCCCCGTGGTAGGCAGTTGCAGCGAAGTCGCCAGCTCCGGGATCAATTCTTTCACCGGAACATCGTCGGGAACTTCCGCGGTGCGTGTACCTCCAGCGGGGAGAACCAGGGTAACATTCGTGTCGGACATGATAGAACCTCCTTGTTAAGTAATTGAACCTTCGAGTGTATCTGCGGTAAAGCCCTCGGTTTGGGCGTAAACCCTGTTGTAGATGCCCCTGCCTGCGCAGCAAAAGGGCTGTGTCGCGGCCGGCTTACTTCAAGCGAATGCGCGGCTTCGACGGCTCATCCGGGCGCTTGATTTTGACTTTTTCGGGTCGCAGCAATTCACGCGTATCCACCGGGAAAGCGTTGGGATGTTGCGCCCGATATTCGCGACACCAGCGAGCGGCTTCGGGGTCCCAGGGGAAAGGCGGCTTGGTGGGGTCGTCGTGGAAATTTTTATATTGCACCATTTCGCCGATCATCAACACCAGCCGATCCAGCGAGCGGCTGGCAGTCCACCAGGCGGCGTCAATACACACCGTGCCGTTGATGTGATTGATATTGGGATGCCAAACGGGAGTGAGCCATTTCATCCCCGGCCAGCGCTGCGGATACTGGCTGTGCAGGTAAATTTCCACTTGATGGCGGTCGCCGATCTTAGGTCGTCCCTGCCGATCAACGGACAAGATGCCTTTACATTTGTAAGTGACAATGTAGGTTTCCGGCGGCAAGCCGGGGCGCGCCGATTTGGCAGTGAATTCGATCAAATCGCTGCGCGCCGCCAGTTCTTGCATCAACTGGTAATCAGCCCATAGGCGACGCATCCGCGGGCTTTGCTCCACGGGAGATGCGCCAGCGGTAATGTCGGCGGTTAAAATGAGACGATCTTCTGGCGGGACATGCGCCTTCGCCAGCGTCTCTTCTTCGCCCAACTCACGACCAAGCGCCTTGCTATCCAGGCGGTACCCCATGGGGCGGCCATCTGGCCCAACGGTGGGCAGTTGAAGCAACGCAATCAACTCTGGCAGCAAATCTCTGATGGTCACATCGTCGGGCATTTCCGCGCGGCGAGCGCCGCCGTTAGGTAAAACAATCGTTACAGGTAGTTCAGGCATCCTTCCCTCCAGAGATGCAAAGCATAGATTCAGCCATGATAATGCGGCACCTGGCAGGCGCCAGTCACCGCCCAGCAGTCTGCGTGATGTTGTGTATGGCAGATCTCGCATTCAACAATGCCGCGCGGGTCGTTGGGCGCCACAAGTTCCAGGCAATAGGGACAACGATGTTCCTCTTGCCCAACCAGTCGCACCATTGAGCGAGATGCCGGCTTTTGATAGGCTTTAAAAACTTTTTTATCAGCGCTGCCTGGCTTGGCCGTTATCCGGCGCGGCAAACGCAGATTGCGCCGTTTCCACCACTCCAACGAAGGCAGCGAAGCGGGCGACGCCAGGCGCGGTAGGCTGCTTTTCCACCATGTTTGCAGGCGAGCGTTCATTTTTTGCCAGCGATCTGACCAGGCGTTCTTTCGGGCAAGAGTTGGCGCAATGCGCGGCGTTGGACGGCGATTGGCAACGTGTGGTGGGCGCGCTGTCCCGCCGATGACTGGCCTGGCAGTCCCGTTAGAACGCTGTGGTGAGGATGGCTGCGCGCGGCGGAGAGACAGCCGCGGTGCCGGGCGACGACTTCGCCCGGCTGCGGTCGCTCGCCTGGGTGGCGTTGGCTTGCTGCTCCAGGCGCTCAGCGCCAGCCAGGCAAGCAGAGCGCCGAAGAGAAACTGCCCCAGCCAGGTCAAATTCAGACTGGACTGAGAAGGCGGCGGCAATTGCGCCCCGGCGACGCCCTGCGTGGTGGCGCCAAGCATGATCAAGCCGCATAATAACGCCAGAAGTGTCGTCCACAGGCGCAACGCGCCGGTGCGCCTGACCAGCAGCCAGCGTGAGCCAAGCCCGGAAATCACTGCGACGATGGCTACGACCGCCCACTTGAGCAACGGCCAGGGTACCGAACGGTTGACGCGAAACAGCAAGGGCGTGATCGCCGCCGCTAACACCGCCGCCAGTACCACTAATAGCACTCGTCCAGGCAGGCTGTTGAGCATTTTGTCAATCGAGAAGTTCGTTTCGCTTTTCATCGAGTTTGCGCGTGTTGTCACAGCTAACCTCAGTCGTGCAAAACAACCCGCCCGCGGGCCGGGTTAGGACGGCTTTCTTCCACCCGCACCGCTTCACCCAGGTGGATGCGACCGCGGATCGCTTCTCGGCGCGTGGGTGATGTCTCTTCAAAATCGCTAAAGTGCAGGGCAGTTTCTAGATCGCCGGTCAATTCATAAAAGCGATACTCTTGCGCGTTGTAGGCGCGCAAAATATGCAGCGGCGGCACGCCCACGCTGGCTAACGTGCGGTTCAAGAATGGCTCGTCGCCAGTGATCACATGGGTCATCTCTGTTTCACGCATCGCGCCGCACGAGGGGCAATGGGCAAACTCAAAGCTGACCTGAGAGATGGGCTGCAAGATTTGTTCGACTGTGCGACAGCGCGGACATTTGAGCGCCAGGATCAATTGCTGATCCAGTTCCAGGATGGCGTCTGGCCCCAGGTCGGCGCGAGCGATTTTCAACATTTCGTCCAAAGAGGTTGTTTCGGAACGAGTGGGCAACTCGATGATCTCGCCATATGTCCAGTGGCTCTCGCAATCCTCGCGCGAACGGTAGGCGGTGGTATGCATTTCACTCACCATGCCGTTAAAATGAGTAACCTTGCCTGGCTCAACCGGCATACCGTGGA
>DYGV01000070.1:12142-18951 GCA_020724505.1 Anaerolinea thermophila | reverse complement strand
CTCCGCGGTTTGCACATCTACGCGTTGGTCGCCGACCGGCGCAGCCAGCGCAGTTGGTGCGCTGATCAAGATCACTTCCGCGCCCATATCCAAAGCAGCCTGCGCCAATGCATACCCCTGTTTGCCAGAGGAGCGATTGGTGATCACTCGCACCGGGTCAATAGGTTCTTGCGTGCCGCCGGCGGTGACGATGATTTTACGCCCTTGCAACCTTCCACCCTGCGCCAGCGTCCAACGGATGCGACCGATCAGTTCCAGCGGCTCGACCATCCGCCCCACGCCTGCCAAACCTGAGGCAAGATGTCCGGCGGCTGGCCCAACAAAAATTGCCCCGCGCGCCCGCAAAATCTCCAGGTTGGCCTGGGTGGCGGGGTGGGAATACATACCGCCGTCCATCGCCGGCGCCAGGATCAGCGGGCAATCTATGGCCAACGCGGTGATCGTCAACAAATTATCCGCCATGCCATGCGCCAAACGCGCCAGGGTATTGGCGGTGACCGGCGCAATCGCCATCAGTTGGGCGTTTCGCGCCAGGTTGATGTGCTGGACATGCCCTTCGCTACCCCAAAGATCTGCATCGGTGTAGGCGCGGCGTCCGGTCACGGATTGAAAGGTGAGCGGGGAGACAAATTGTGTGGCGGCCTGAGTCAGGATAACGTCCACTTGCGCCCCGAACTGGGTCAGCTTGGAGGCCAGATCTGCTGCTTTATAGGCGGCGATGGAGCCAGTAACGCCTAATAAAATACGTTTGTCTTGAAGTGGGTTGCCCATGGAGTAATCCTTCCTTTGCGCTGGAAGCGGGAATATTTTACCGCTATCCAAGAAAAGCCTCAGTACCAGCCGCGCAAATCGTAGATGAACATCCCCAGGTATTCTTTCAACATGCGCGTGGTTGTAGCCAGATATTCGGCGCTGGGGATCAGGCCAATCAGCCAGGAGCGCGGTCCGGCGCGCCATTCGTCGCGCCATTCGCTTTCGGAGATGGTGTAATCCACCGGCGCAGGCAGCACTTCCAAACCCTGGGCTTCAAACAGGCGCACGGAGCGCGGCATGTGCGCCGCCGAGGTGACCAGCAAAACGCGTTGGAGGCCCTTTTCCCGCAGGATGCGTGCGCAATACAGCGCGTCTTCGTAAGTATTGCGCGAGGCGTTTTGCTGCCAGATGGCTTCGGCGGGGACGCCCATAAAAACCAGCAAGGTGGTCATGTCCTCGGCAGGGGTGGTCGGTGAGTGGTTCCAATCCAGCAGTCCGCCGCTTACCAGGATATAAGGGGCTGCGCCTTGGCGATAGAGGCTTGCCGCATAGAGGACGCGATCTCCTGCGCTGCTGATCTCAGGCATTGGGCGAGGGGCATCCCAGGTCTCTGTGCCGCCGCCCAACAGGACGATCACCTCCGCCTGCGGAACCGGGTCTGGTGGCAAATAACGATATTCCAGCGAGCGCGCCAGCGCCAGGGCCACCCAGCGATTGCCGCCCAGCCAAAGACACAGCAACGCGGCAATCAGTGCCGTGCGCTGCCGGTCAACTCGCCGCAGCGCCAGAGCCAGGAGGATAAAAATGCAGGCCAGCCCTAATGGATAAATCAGCAGTGGAAGCAGTTTAGAGAGAAAGACGAACATTTCAGGTTTGGATCGAGATGAGGCGGTCGCGCCCCGCCAGGTCTTGGGTCAGTTGAATTTCAGCCTGCGGAAATGCCGTACGCGCCAGTATTTGTACGGCTTCGCCCTGGTTGGCTTCAATCTCCAACAGCGCCAACCCGCCCGGTCCCAGCGCTCGCGGCGCCTGTTCGAGCAGCCGCCGTATCGCCTGCAGCCCATCGGCGCCCCCATCTAATGCCTGCCAGGGCTCCCACCTGGAAATGGGTAACTCCTGCAAGGTAGCCGTAGGGATATAGGGTAGATTGGCGCAAATCAGGTCGTAGGGCGCGCCTATGGCAGGGATCAGATCAGCCTGAACGCAGAAGGCGCGTTCTTGCAGCGCGTGACGCCGGATGTTCCGCTGCGCCAGGCGCAATGCATCCAGGGAAATATCTGCGACGATCACCGCTAAATTCTTGGCTTGCACAGCCAGGGCAACTGTGATACAGCCTGTCCCGGCGCCTACGTCCACCATCAAACAGGCTTTAGAGCGACTGCGCAGCCAGTTCAATGCCGCATCTACCATCAGCTCGGTCTCCGGGCGCGGGATCAATGCCGCCGGTGAAACCTCGAACTCCAAGCCGTAAAACTCCCAGCACCCCAATACATACGGCAGCGGTTCGCCCTTTTCCAGGCGCGCCAGCTTCTCTTTCAAAATAGCTTCTTGCTGCGGCGTCAGGCGCGCCTCTGGATGCGCCATAACCCAGGAGCGCGGACGCTCGATCACCGCCGCCAGCAACACCTGCGCGTCCAGCGCAGCGCTTTCGCTGACGTTTTTGAGCCGTTGCGTGAGGCTGGTTAAAACGGGTTGAAGATCAATCAACGATTACCCTTGCAGGATGTGGAGCTTACTATTCCCCAATGGCCGCCAGCCGTTCGGTCTCGTCTTGCAAGGCCAGTTCTTCGATAAATTCGTCAATATATCCTTCCATCACCGCCGGCAGATTGTAATTCGATAAGTTGATGCGGTGATCGGTGACGCGCGACTGCGGAAAATTGTAGGTGCGGATCTTCTCCGACCGATCTCCGGTGCCCACCTGAGAGCGGCGGGTTTCATCCACTTCTTGGCGCAGCTTTTCTTGCTCGATCTCATACAATCGGGCGCGCAGGATGCTCATTGCCCGCAATCGGTTTTGCAACTGCGAACGCTCATCCTGACAGGCGACCACAATGCCCGTAGGGATATGAGTGATGCGCACTGCGGTAGCGTTTTTCTGCACGTTCTGTCCGCCGGCGCCTGCTGATTTATAAACATCCATGCGGATGTCGCTTTCGGGGATATCCACTTCGACCTCATCCACCTCCGCCAGCACGGCTACAGTAGCCGTTGAGGTGTGGATGCGGCCAGAAGCTTCGGTGACCGGCACACGTTGCACACGATGGACGCCCGATTCGTATTTGAGGCGCGAATATGCGCCGCGCCCTTTGACCATGAAGATGATTTCTTTGTAGCCGCCGATGCCAATCTCATTGGCGGAAAGCACTTCCACCGTCCAGCCCTGGCGCTCGGCGTAACGCGAGTACATGCGGAACAGATCGGCGGCAAACAACGCCGCCTCATCCCCGCCGGCGCCGGCGCGGATTTCCACGATTACATTACGCTGATCGCGTGGGTCTTTGGGCAGCAGCAGACCTTTGATTTCATTCTCCAGGCGTTCGATTTGCGGCTCTAGTTCTTCGATTTCAGCTTGCGCCAGCAGGCGCAGTTCTTCATCCTCGCCACCCTGGATGCTGCGCGCTTCTTCCAGGCGCGCCAGCGCCTGGCGATATTCCTGCGCCTTTTGCACGATAGGCTCCAACTCGGCGCGCTCCATACCCAATTCGGCGGCGCGCTGGTAATCAGTGCCGGTTTCCATCAATAGACGATTAATCTCTGCGTATCTTTCTTCGATTGCGCTCAGTTTTTCCAACATATCGTCAGCAGATCCGTTCTAACATTCAAAAGGCGCATCGTCCACAACGCTTGCTTGTGAGCTTTGCGCCTCAGAGTCAACTTTACTATTATATCATTTAAACACATCGGGGCCTCGTGATCCACAAGGCCCCGAATACTTACTCAGTTTTGTTCATCCGGCTGGGGTTTTGGACTCCTCAGCCACTTGCCATCGGCTTAGTACTGATAGCGCCAGGCGCAACCAACGGGGGTCCGCCAGGTGCGGGAGCGCCAGAAGAGGGTGGTGCAGCCGGTGGTCCAGAAGCCGTTGTAGAGATAAGCCAGGGACCAATCGGGATCGCCGTACTGCAGATAGCGGAAGTAGGTCACCTTCTCCATGCGGGGCTCGCCGGCGACACGCCAAGCGGTGCTGGTGAACGCGTAGGTCCAACCCAGCGGGGCGAAGCGACCGCAGATGTCCTTGCCCAAGAAGGCAAGGCCCGCATCGTAGTAATAGCAGTAGGTCTTGAATTCGCCGCAGGGGGTGAAGGTCAGGCGGATGTTGCCATCCACAATCAGGATGCCGCTGCTCTTGACGCCGTCGCACTGCCAGGTCTCGCGATCATACAGGTCGCTCATGATGGTGAAGACCTTGATGGTGGGAGCGTCGCGGTCACCGCTGGGGATGGTCAGATAATAGAACGCATCCGTCACCGCTGAACCGGTGAGCTTGATGTAGACATCATAGCCGGACTTGTTGATGACGGTCAGGCGGACCATCTTGGTCGGGACCGCAGCCATCAACATCGTTGACAGCACGATGGCCAGCAGGATGAGCAAAGAAACTTTCTTCATCTTGACATTCTCCTTTTTACAAATAGTGTAGTGAACTTAGGATTGTCCGTACAGGGAAAATTATAGCACAACGCTTAATCAGAGTCAATACTTTTGCTAACCAATTTTCTGTAAACTCTTAACTGTTTCTTAAAGAAGCGTGGAGCATATTTTCGCCTTCATCCGAAAAAACTTGCGGAGAGCTTCTTGACTCCAGCTCTCCGCAAGAAACGGTAACCACAAATTATGAAATAAAGGGAAACCGCCCACGAAAGGGTTTAGTGATGGGTGAATATAGGATAGTTAGGATCTCTAATCCAATGGCGTTGGAGTGGGGCCAGCGGTCGGAGTAGGCGTCTGGGGGAGAGCGCTTAGCATTTGCTCCGCCACCTGGCGGATATCGGGGTCTTGCGCCAATTCGATGACCTTTTGCACGTCGCTCAATGCCTGTTCCAGGGTGCCCAGGTCAGGGTACAACAGAGCACGGTAGAGATAATACTTCGCCTGATTTGCATCTAAGCTGATCGCCTTGTTATAGTCTTCCATGCTTCGCACGATATTTCCCTTAATAGAGTTGCATAGACCCCGGTTGAAATAGCTATCGGGGTTATCCGGATAAATGGCGATAGCCTGCGTGAAATCCGCGATGCAGAGATCCACATAAAGCGCATCTTCAAACTTATTGGCGGCGTTGATATAAGCCTGACCACGATTGAAATAAGCCTCTGGATCATCGGGTCTTAACTCGACAACTTTGGTGAAATCTTTCAGACTTTCCTCAACATTCCCCTGAAGCATGTATGTGATTGCCCGATTGGTATAGGCTTTGGCGAAGTCGGGTTGCAGTTCAATCGCCTTGCTAAAGTCTTTTATCGCCTGGGTGTATTGATTCTTTTGCACCCAGGCATTGCCGCGGGCATTGTAGGCTTCTGCAGAGTTGGGGTCGTAATTCAAGGCATAATTGAACTCGGTGATGGCTTCATCTAAACGTTGCAATGCAACATAAGTGATGCCGCGCTCAATATATCCCTTCGGGTTTGCCGGATCCATTTGAACGGCCTGGTTGAATTTCGCTAAAGCATCTTCAAATTTTTCATCTCCCCGCAATTGAATGCCTTCAAAGATCAGCGTGTTATATGGATCCAGGGTGTTGGTGGGTGTGGGAGGAATCTCTGGTTCTGGAGTCGGGGTAGAGGTGGGCCGCAGTGTGGGGGTCGGGATGGGCGTGCCAGCTTCCTGCGTCTGGATCTGCGCCGGGTCGAAGACAATTTCGACCTCGGTGGGCGTGGCGCCGCCCAGGGAAGAACAAGCAGATAACATAAGGCTGGACAGAAGCAGCAAGGCAGCCAGCCTCATTGTAAAAGTTTTAAACATTGCAATCACTCTCTCCTGTTAATATTTTCAAATCAAGGTCGAACTGGGGAGGTCCCTTTCCCTCGGTTTACAGAAATCTAATTATGCCATCTTTTAGGTGCAATCGCAAGGGAAGCTCAAAAAATCAAATCTTCAGATGCCACAACCTTGACCGCGACCTTATCTTTCGATATACTATAGGGCGCAAGCCGAAGTGGCGGAACTGGCAGACGCGCACGACTCAAAATCGTGTTCCCTCGGGAGTGTGGGTTCGATTCCCACCTTCGGCATAGACCGACCCCATCCACCAGGTTACGAAGAGCATTGACTCTTCAGCCTGGTTTTTTTACGCCCCCAGCGCCTGTAGATCGTCCCCCTATTCAGTATTGGATGGATCTTCTAAACCATAGAGCACACAGAAAAAAGTGAAGTAAAGAAGCCTTCGCTAGAACTGCTATAATGATGGATGAATGAACAGAAATTGCATCACCTGCTTCTGTTGCGTCCTCTGAAAACCTGATTTTGATGGAGGGTGAGATGCCTGCATTAGAGAACATCCTGGCGGTTATCCTGGGCGGTGGCGTGGGTCGGCGACTTTACCCGTTGACCAAACAACGTTCCAAACCCGCGGTGCCAATCGCCGGCAAATATCGTCTGATTGACATACCCATCAGCAACTGCATCAATTCGGGCATCCACCAGATCGCGGTTCTCACCCAATTCAACTCGGTCTCCCTGCATCGCCACATCACCCAAACCTATAACTTCGACAATTTCCATAACGGATATGTGCAAATCCTGGCGGCAGAGCAGACGCCGCGCAGCACCGACTGGTATCAAGGCACCGCCGACGCCGTGCGCAAGCAGCTTTTCGAGATTCGCGCTACCGGCGCAGCGTATGTATTGATCCTGGCCGGCGATCATCTGTACACCATGGATTACGCCGCCCTGGCGCGCGCTCACTGGGAGCACGACGCCGAGATCACCGTGGCAGTGCAACCGGTCAAAGCCAGCGAGGCTTCCCGTTTTGGCTTGCTCAAGGTGGACGCAGATCAGCGTATCTCCGCCTTCACCGAAAAGCCGCGCGATCCAGATATCCTGGCGCAATTCGT
>DYGV01000070.1:225-12132 GCA_020724505.1 Anaerolinea thermophila | reverse complement strand
AGCCTAGAGGACGTAGAAAGGCCCTATCTAGGCTCCATGGGGATTTACCTGTTCAATACCGAAACCCTGTTCGAGGTGCTGGAGGGGAACGAATACCAGGATTTCGGCGGCCAGATTATCCCCAACGCCTTACACGCCCACCGAGTGTATGGTTTTAACTTCGATGGCTATTGGGAAGACATCGGCACGATTCGCTCGTTCTATGAAACTAATTTGATGCTGGCGCAGCCGGATTCCCCCTTCAATTTCTATGATGTCGAGCGCCGCATATACACGCACGCTCGCTTCCTGCCCGGGTCGGTGATCTCCGGCGCAAAACTGACCCATGTGCTATTGACCGAAGGATGCCGCATCGCCAGCGCAGAGATCCGCAATTCCGTGGTCGGGCTGCGCAGCATCATATCTGAAGGCGTGTACATGGAGCGCACTGTTATGATGGGCGCGGATTACTATGACCCTCCAGAGACACCGCGGCGCGGCGGCATTCCTATTGGCATTGGCGCAAACTGCCACATTGAAGGGGCAATTTTGGATAAAAACGTGCGCATTGGCGAAGGGGTGGTAATTAAGCCGTTTCCGCGTGGCGTCGAGTTCGAAGAGAGTAACTGGGTGGTTCAGGATGGCATCGTAGTCGTGCCCAAAAGCACCATCCTCTATCCCGGCACACACATCGAACCCTAGAAAGAAAACGACCGCTGCTCGGATCAACAACGGCCGTTCGTTTACTCCTACTATCAGGCGGCTGTCGGTTCGACGACCTGGGTGTAAATATCGAATTGCGGCGGGCGCTCGAAGTGCTTCTTCACCGCGCACAGTTCTGCAGATTTCACTAACGCCGGCAGGTATCTCTCTGGAAAAGTGGGCGGCGTCTGTATTTCCAACTCGATCTTGCTCACCATTCCACTGAAAGGATCCGCGTGCATACGCTGAATGATGCGGATGCCTTCGGTGGGCAAACCGCGCTGCTGACAAAAACCTAACACATAAATTCCGGCGCATGTCCCAATCGAAGCCAGAAAAGTGGCAAAGGGGGTGGGGGCAGTCGCCGCCGGCGGTTGGTCGGTTTTCACGGTAAAGGGTCCGAAATGAGCATCCACACGTGCGCCGCCGGGGAAATCAATGATCATCTCCATGAGAGTTATTCCTCCTGTTTTCCTGTTTGTTTGCTTCTTTACGCTCTTTAGATGAGCACTTGAGGAAAAGGTTACATAAGGTGTATTCAAATGGAAGTCGTCATCCGGCATGGAGCGCTCACCACAGCCAATATCTCCAGCCATATTTAGGGCTATCTGTCCGAGAACGCAAAGAGCTGGCCCCCCTAAAACTGTGGATAACTGGCGAAAAACTGTGGATAAAACGTTTTTTCTGGGGAAAACTCGCCAAAGGAGAGGGAAATCTTTATTGCGCGAACCCCCATATATGGGGGCTTGGTTACGGCATCCCCTACATCTTTCTGATACGCCCGGGGAGATAACTTTTCAATTTTTTATCCCTGCTTCTTCCCAAAAACCGTTGTGGATAGAATGCAACAATGCATCCCCCATATCTACTGCTTCGCACAAAAACACCCCCACCAGTGTCTATCAAAAGACATCAGAACAACATTTTCCACATATCCACAGGCACTACGAAGACTACAATATACTCTTATTTCCCTTTTGGGGAAAAGATCATCCGAACAATGCAAAAGAGCCTCACCAGCACCATTCAGAGGTCTTGAGCGTTAGTTGTCGTTTTGTAGAGTATCTTCCAGTCCTTTTAGATGTGCATCTCCTCGCGCACCTTTTGATATAACGTCTCTGCTTTGAGCTCGTTGAGGGTATAGCAAGGAGCATTCAGATGCAAGGCCAGGTTCTGCGCCAACCCCTGATCGAATGCCGCATGTTCCATGTTGATCACCACGCTGCGAATCTTCTCCTCCGCAATCTGTTCCGCCAGGCGGTTGGCTTCTTCCTGGGGCGGCAGGTTGCTGATAGAGACATTGCCGGCGCCATCGGTGAGTAAAATCATGAGCGGGTTCACATCCGGGTGCAACAACTGTTCGCGTTTGATGATCTCGTACGCCATAAACAGACCAGCGGATAGCGGCGTCTTTCCGCCTACGGGGATATCTGCCAAAGCGCGTTGAGCGAGCTGAACAGAGTTTGTGGGGGGTAAAATCAGGGTGGCGCGGTTTTTCTGGAACACAATCAACCCCACTCGATCGCGCCGCTGATAAGCGTCGGTCAATAAGGATAAAATAGCGCCTTTGGTTGCGGACATGCGTTCCGCCACCGCCATAGACCAGGATGCGTCCACCACGAAAAGCACCAGGTTGGCGGACTTCTTGACCCGCACCTTTCGCTGGAAGTCGCTAGACCGGATGGCAAAAGCCACGCGCTTGCGCTGTTCGGCGCGTTCGGTTTGATATGGGGCCGCGGCGCGCAGAGTGGCGTCAAACGCCAGATCATCGGTTTTGCCATTTGCCGGTCGTGCCTGGATATAGCGCCCGCGTTTGCGATCGGTGCGAGTGCGTGAGCGTTTGCCACCGTAACGGCGCGTGATGCGATCCAGTGGGTTTTGCAGTTTGCGTGGCGTGAAAGTCTGCCCGATCTTTACCTTTTCGCCGCCCTCCCACCAATTGGCGCTCAACGAATCGAACACGTTTTGCGCCGCCGGTTCAGTGGAGGGGCGGCTGCTTTCCTCAACTTCCTGAATTTCTGTGGGGATTACTTTTTTTTTTCGCCGACTGCTTCTTCCTGCGGCATGGGTTCCGCCTCGCTTTGCTCCGCCATGGCGCCTTGGAGCTGCTCGATGCGCTCTTGCAGGTCTTCCATGGTCATTTCCGCCTGGTAGAAAGGTCCGCGGCGAATGCGATGCGGCAACGCCAGCTCGGCGGCGAGCGCAATGTCTCGATCGGTGATAGCGGAGCGGTTTTCGAAGGCAGCATGAGCGCGCGCAGTCTTGAGAATCACCAGGTCTGCGCGGTGGCCATCCACGTTGAGCGATGAAGTCAGGGAAGCGATGGCGACTAAATCGCGCGTCGAATAGCGCACTTCGTCCACAATGGAACGCGCTTGTTCAATTTGGCGGGATAGCTCTAGCTCTTTAGGCATCCATTGTTCACGGAAGCCTTCTGGGTCTGCCTCGAAAGCAAGATTGCGCTGCATGATCAATACACGTTCGCGCGCGTCTCGAATACCATGAATTTCAACCGAGAGGGCGAAGCGATCCAGCAGTTGCGGACGCAGGTCGCCTTCTTCCGGGTTCATGGTGCCCACCAGGATAAAGCGCGCCGGATGGGCGAATGAAATGCCCTCGCGTTCGACGATATTCACCCCCATGGCGGCTGAATCCAGCAGCAAATCCACCACATGATCGTCCAGCAAGTTCACCTCGTCAATATACAACAAGCCGCGGTTAGCCGCCGCCAGGACGCCGGGTTCGAAGTGTCGCTCCCCTTTTTGGATTGCTTTTTCGATATCCAGCGTGCCGACCACGCGGTCTTCAGTGGCGCTAACCGGCAAATCCACAAAGCGGATCTGGCGCTTGGCAACAACCAACTCCTTCCCTTGCGCTATCTGCTCTTTCACCCAATCCGACCAGGTGTTTGGGGCGGAGGGGTCATCGTTGAATGGTGAATCTACGAAAACCTCGATTTGTGGCAGCAACGCGGCCATTGCCCGAGCGGCGGTGGATTTCGCCGTCCCCCGTTCGCCGCGAATCAACACGCCGCCGATGCGCGGGTCAACGGCGTTCAGCACCAGGGCGCGCTTCATGCGTTCTTGACCAACAATAGCTGTAAATGGAAAGATGGGTCGCATTTTATCCTCAGAGGTGACATGATTCCTTTGTGAATTGTAATCTACTAGCAAAGGTTGTCAAGTTGCCTATTCGCCTTTATAATAACCTTCTATGATATTTTTAACCTACCGGAGCTAGTAATCATATGGAACAAAATGGCGCCCTAATCGGGCAAGAGGTTGAGACCGGCGAGAACCAAAATTCTATGGAGACGCTGCTCGAGAACAGTCTCAGCCTGGAGTTTCCTACGCAAGGCGAGATCCGCAAAGGTGTTATCGCCACGCTCAGGGAAAACGAAATTCTGGTAAGCATTGGGACAAAGTCGGAAGGCGTGATCTCTGGGCGGGAGTTGGAACAAATCCCCAGCGAAGAGAGAGAAGCTTTCAAGGTCGGGCAAGAAATTCCAGTCTATGTGATTGCCCCAGAGGATCAGAACGGGAATGTGGTCCTCTCCTACGTGCGCGCTCGTGAGGAAAAAGACTGGGATGTAGTTGAATCGTTGCTGGAGACGAACCAAAGCTTCGATAGCAAGATCGTCGGTTACAACAAGGGCGGCCTGATTGTTCCAATTGGCGGATTGCGCGGCTTTGTACCCGCCTCGCAAATCAGCTTGCTGCGCCGGCCGGGCAGCGGCGAGAATCCGGAGCAACACTTCGCCAAAATGGTCGGCGAACCGATGACTGTGCGCGTCATCGAAGTGGATCGCTCCAGACGACGACTGATCCTTTCGGAGCGCATGGCGTTGCAAGAAACGCGCGAGACACTCAAAGATCGGCTGATAGACGGCCTGTCCGAAGGCGATGTGCGCAAAGGGCGCGTCACCAGCCTGGCCGACTTTGGTGCTTTTGTCAACATTGATGGCGCGGATGGGTTGGTGCATCTCTCCGAGATTTCCTGGGAGCGCATTCAGCACCCGAACGAGGTGCTTAAAGTGGGCGATGAGGTGCAGGTAAAAGTGATCAGTGTTGACCGCGAACGCAAGCGGATCGGCTTGTCCATACGCCAGTTGCAGCAAGACCCGTGGCTGAAGAAGGTGGGCGAGTTGAAAGAAGGGATGCTGGTCGAAGGCGTGATCACCCACCTGACGAAATTTGGCGCGTTTGCCCGAATTGGCGAGGATTTGGAAGGTTTGATCCACGTTTCGGAGTTGAGCGATCAACGCATCTCACATCCAAAGGAAGTGGTCAAAGAAGGCGATGTAGTCGCCTTGCGGATCATTAAAATTGACCCAGAGCGGCGCAGAATTGGTCTCAGCCGCCGAAAAGTCGACTCGCCGGCTTACGCAGACCTGGACTGGAAGATGGCTTTGGCCGATGAAGTGGGCAGCACTCAACCCAAAGAAGAAACAGCTCCAGAAGAAGGCGCGGAGGATAGCGGCGTCGAGGCGTAAAGTTGTTGATTCCTTTCATCCTTGCGCTGTTAAGAGCGCGCCTGTTTGCAGGTGCGCTCTTTTATATATGAGTTTCGTTAATTAAAAGCTCTTTAACCTCTCAATGACGTCTATTGTATATAAACTCTGGTAGAATCCAATTGGACAAATCGTCTCAAATATTCACGTAGCAATAAGGTACCGGTTGCACAGTAGGAGGAGTACCGTGTCTGGCATGGAAAGATTTACTCAACGGGCGCGCAGAGTGCTGAGCCTGGCTCATCAAGAGGCCGAACGTATGCGCCATAGTTATATCGGGACCGAGCATTTATTGCTTGGCCTGATCCGCGAAGAGGGCGGCGTGGCTGGTCGCGTTTTGCGCGAGTTGGGTTTAGAGGCTGATCGGGTGCAGGAGATTATCGAACGGTTGACTGGCCCCGGTCAATATCGAGGGGGCAAACTTGATTTGTCCCCAGGCACACAGCAAGTATTGGAATTTGCTGTGGAAGAAGCGCGACGCATGGGGCATCACTATATTGGCACCGAACATCTCCTGTTGGGGTTGGTGCGGCATGGAGAAGGCGTCGCTATGGATGTATTGCGTAAACTGGGCGTCACCGCCGAGCAAATCCGCCGCCAAACCCGCCGCGTTTTGCAGGAGAGCAGCGCATCACAGCGCACTGGAGCGACGCCGGCTGCCACCTCTGAACGACGTCCAGGGCGGCAGGAAGCAGCCAAACCAAAGACCCCCATGGTGGATCAACTGGCTACAGACCTGACAGCTCTGGCGGAAGAAGGAAAACTGGATCCGGTAATTGGGCGTCAGATGGAAATCGAGCGAGTGATCCAGATCCTGGCGCGACGCACCAAGAACAACCCGGCGCTGATCGGCGAGCCAGGGGTTGGAAAAACCGCTATCGTAGAAGGGTTGGCGCAACGCATTGTCGAGGGCGATGTGCCAGCGCCTCTGCTGGATAAGCGGGTGTTGCAATTGGATGTCGGCTCGTTGGTGGCGGGGACGATGTATCGCGGCCAGTTTGAGGAACGCTTGAAACGGGTGATTGATGAGCTGAAAGCCTCTGGTGCCATCCTGTTCATCGACGAAGTCCACATGCTGGTGGGCGCCGGCGCGGCCGGCTCCTCGGTGGATGCCGCCAACATCCTGAAGCCGGCGCTTTCGCGTGGCGAGCTTCAGGTTATTGGCGCTACCACGCTGGATGAATACCGCAAACATATTGAAAGCGACGCCGCCCTGGAGCGCCGCTTCCAGCCCGTCATTGTCGAAGAACCATCCATCGAGGAGACCATTGAGATCTTGAAAGGCGTACGCAGCGCCTACGAAGAACACCACCGCCTGAAGATCACCGATGACGCTTTGGATGCCGCTGCTCATCTTTCGGCGCGCTATGTAACCGAGCGCTTCCTGCCGGACAAGGCAATTGACCTGATAGATGAGTCCTCTTCACGGGTGCGCATGTATAAAAGCACCGCCGCCCAAACAGCGAAAGAGATTATGGCGCAGTTGCGAGAAATTCGTCAAAACTACGCCCTGGCGCAAGAAGACGGACGTTATGACGACGCCCAGGACTATCTGGCGCGCCAGGAGGCCTTGGAAATCCAGCTAGAGCGCCTGCGCACAGGTTGGGATCGCGCCAACAGCCCGGAGGTGACTGCGGAGGATATTGCTGAGGTGGTCTCGATGTGGACGGGCGTGCCGGTGATGCAAATCGCTCAAGAGGAATCGCAGCGCCTGCTGCACATGGAAGATGAACTGAAAGCGCACATCATCGGTCAGGATGAAGCCATTCAGGCGATTTCTAAGGCAGTGCGCCGGGCGCGGGCAGGTTTGAAAGATCCACGCCGTCCAATCGGTTCTTTCATGTTCTTGGGACCTACCGGCGTGGGCAAGACCGAGTTGACCAAGGCGCTGGCGCGTTTCATGTTCGGCAGCGAAGACGCCTTGATCCAGTTGGATATGTCTGAATTCATGGAACGTCACACGGTGAGCCGTCTGGTGGGCGCGCCGCCCGGATATGTGGGCTACGAAGACGCCGGCCAGCTCACCGAAGCCATCCGCCGCCGGCCGTATTCGATCGTGGTTTTTGACGAGATCGAAAAAGCGCACCCCGAAGCGCACAACATGCTATTGCAGATCATGGAGGAAGGACACCTCTCCGATGCACGGGGTCACAAGGTGGATTTCCGCAACGCGATCATCGTGATGACCTCCAACGTTGGCGCGGAAATGATCAAACGCCAGGGCAGCCTGGGCTTCGATCTGAAGAAGTCCAAAGAGGTCGAAGAAAAGCTGTCTTATGAAGAGATGCGCAAAAAGTTGATGGATTCGCTGCGGCGCATCTTCCGTCCGGAATTCATCAATCGCCTTGATTCGGTGATCGTTTTCCGCTCTTTGAACAAGGACGACATCAAGCAAATCGTCCAGCTTGAGCTGGATAAAGTCTCCCGGCGATTGGAGGAGCATTCTATTGTGCTGAAAGCCACACCGGCCGCGCTGGAAAAGCTTGCTGATCTGGGCTATGACCCCGAGATGGGGGCGCGCCCCTTGCGCCGGGTGATCCAGCAAAAGGTGGAAGATCCGCTATCCGATGCGTTGTTGTCGGGAGAGTTTGAGGATAAGGATGTTATCCTGATCGAGCTGGAAGGCGATGAAGTCGTCCTTAAGCGCGCCCAGCCGGAGGAAACTGCGGCTGGCGAGGCGCCTGTGCCGACCGCCTGAACGCTCTTTGCGCAATTTACAGGACGCCCGGAAACTCCGGGCGTTTTGCGCGTCAAGTCAGAGTTATCATCAAAAACTTCAGGTGCAACCATGGAACAGAAGGCAGAGAACCCTATCCAGACTTTAGAAGGGATAACCATCGCGCCGCTGATTGCCGCTTATTTCGAATTGTGCCATTTGAAACAGCTTTACCGTCAGGGTTGGTTGAAGCGGGGTATCCCCCGTGAGCGTTGCGAAAGCGTGGCCGAACATACTTTCGGCGCGGCGATGCTGGCGTGGTGGCTGGCGCAAACCTCCAG
Organism: Anaerolinea thermophila; assembly: GCA_020724505.1. Taxonomy (GTDB): domain Bacteria; phylum Chloroflexota; class Anaerolineae; order Anaerolineales; family UBA4823; genus RBG-16-57-11. The sequence goes on along the minus strand of DYGV01000070.1, from coordinate 3,944 downwards.
GCCAGATCTGGATCTGTGCAAAGTGGTGAAACTGGCATTGGTGCACGACTTTGGCGAAGTGTACGCCGGGGATATTATCCCGGCGGACGGGATCAGCGAACAAGAGAAAAGCCGCCGCGAATCCGTTGCAGTGCAGCAAGTGTTCTCTAAGTTGCCGGGTGGCCAAATCTGGATCGAGGCATGGCGGGAATTTGAAGAGGGGGCGACGGCTGAAGCGCTCTTTGTGCGCCAGATTGATCGGCTGGAGATGGGGTTACAGGCTGTTGTTTACGCCCGACAGGGTTTGGGCGAAATGAGCGAGTTTATCAATTCGGCGCGCCGGGCGCTGACAGACGCCGACCTGATCGGCCTTTTGGAAGCCGCTGCTAGCCTGACGAACGGATTTGATAATAAGATAGAGCGATCCTATTGACCTTCAGATAATTTGGTTATGAACATCCCGCAGGTTTCCGCTTGCACAAGTCTGTTATTTAGGTAGGGGAACCTGCGGGACGTTTTGCATCGTAAAAACGGCCGCCGACCCTCATCGCCCCGATGATAGGGTTTGATGGTAAGATAGGGCAACCTCAAATAAAAATCGTATCTGCGCAGCCACCCTCCCGCAGGTTATTAACCAGGCTGTTCCTGCGAATCCAAATGATTTAAGGGACAAACTTTTAACTTCATGCCAATATCATCTGCGGGAGGATGGGCAGTTACAAAAAATAATGATTTTGGAAGGCAAATAGCAACAATATGATACGGGCGTTAGTGTTTGATTTTGATGGCGTTATTCTGGAGACAGAAGGACCGATCTACACTTCCTGGCAGGAACTGTATCGCGCTCATGGTCAGGAGTTGTCTCTCGAGCAATGGCTTAAAAATATTGGCACTGCGGAGGAAATATTTGATCCTGTGAAGGATCTGGAGCAGCGAATCGGGCGAGCATTGGACCGCTCGACTGAGTTGTTGCGTCGCCGTGAGCGCGAGATGGAGCTGATAGATTCTCAGTCGGTCATGCCCGGCGTGGTGAACTATCTGAAGTCCGCCCGCGAGAGCGGTTTGAAGGTTGGTCTGGCATCCAGTTCGTCGTGCAGTTGGATAACGTTTCATCTGGAGCGACTGGGATTGATGGAGTACTTTGACGCGATCGCCGCCGGAGATGATGTGCCGCGCACCAAGCCGGATCCGGCAGTGTATTGGACGGCGCTGAGCTGGATGCGCGTTCAGCCCGAACAGGCGATTGCAATTGAGGATTCTTATAACGGAATGCTGGCTGCCAAACGCGCCGGTCTGCGCTGTGTGGTCGTCCCCCATGCGCTGACCCGTCACATGAATTTCGATCTGGCTGATTTACGCCTCGATTCGCTGGCAGATCTCCCCCTGGATGATTTGCTGCGCCACTTTAATGGGCGTCTCAACTCATGAGATCAGGGCTGGCGGCAACCAAAAGTCGCCATACCCCAGGATTTTCAACACAATCGAGGCGATGAGCAGCAGCGCGCCCAGTCCGATGACCAGATAATCCTGCCGACGATATTTCAATTGTTCGATCCAGGTGCGGCGGCGCAGACCGAAACAGCGCAAATCCAGGGCGTTGGCGATATCTTCCCCACTCAGGATGGCGTTAATCGTCACCGGCACAACCAAGGGCGCCATCTTGCGAATTTGGGCGAATAGCCCGCCCTCCAGCTTTTCCACTTCGTATCCGCGCGCTCGCTGCGCATCCAGCGTCATCTGAAAATCGCGCCCCAGAGTCGGCACGAATCGGAAAGCCAGATCAAGGGAATACGCCAGGCGATCGGGCAACCCCAGCCCGCGAAAAACAGCGCCATATTGCCGTGGATCCATGGTGAAGGGAATGACCAGAAAGAGCGCTGAAATGGCCAGGATGCGCACCACCTGGGCAAGCGCAAACCACAGGCGCTCGATGGTCAGCGTAAAATCAAGCGACCGTCCGAAAATCGGGATGCTAAAGGCGATGAGCGGATGACCACCTTGCATCACCTCGCGAATTGTTCCAGCGCTGGTGATCAAGGTGTTGACCAGCACCATCATGCCCATGATGAAGAAAATAAAACCCCAGGCGCGGCGTGTTTCCTTCCAGGTCAACCGAGCCAGAAAGTACTGACCCATATTCAGAGCCAGGAAGAACAACAGGAAACGGATATCCCAAAATAAAGTGACGGCGAATAAGATCAGAACGGAATAGATCCAGCGGGCGCGCGGGTCAATCTTCTCGATTAGACTGTTGCGATTATGATAATTGAAGCTGACCAGCATTCTTAATCTCTGATTGAAATTTTTAGCGGATGTTGAGCGTTGACTCTGCCGCGGCAGAGTCAACGCTCAACACATGTTTATCTGCCTGAACGTCCCTGAACGGCGGCGTAAGCCACCATCAGAATTGGCACTAGAATGAGACCATTGACGATGTTCGAAACAAAAGCGGGTGTGAAATTGGTTGCCATTGAGGTGGCAAAATCAATACCCGATACCCAGATCTCGCTCAGCGAGGCGACAAACATGCCCACAGCCGCGCCGACCACGACCATGATCTCGGCTTTGAGGATGTCGCCGCCAGAACGGAAATTCTTGATGGACAAGTAGATCAAACCCGGAATGAAGCCCATCAAGCCGTTGCCCAAGTCCCACCAGGGCCAGAAGCCATAGCCCGAGATCAGGTCGCTGATGACGTTGCCCACCAGACCGGTCAGCAAACCCACCCAGGGGCCAAAAGCCACACCGAAGAACATGGGGATCGCCACTGCCGGGCGGATGGAGACATTTGCCGCCGCCGGGATCTGCAGGAAGTTGGTCGCCACAGAAAGCACTGCGTACAGCGCCGCGCCGATGGCTGAATAAACCACTTCTCGCGTCCCAAAAGCCCACAAAGATTTCTTTTCCATAACGCATCCTCCTTAGTGATACAAAAATTATGATGGACGAGATCGTCACTTACAGAAACACATTCGGTTGAGATTGGTTTCTGTTTTCTGTGTTTGGCACTGCAAAATGCGCCAGGGCTTCAGCCCTGAGGAAACGCCTCGTTTTGGGGAAGTGTTCCAAGTTCAAACGCAACAGAGATGTAGGTAGGATGCGGCATTGTCGCAGACGTTCCTCGTCTTTCAACACTTCTTGCGGCGCGCCGTCTGCGACCAGTTGCCCATTATAAAGCAGCAAAACGCGGTTGGCGTAAATCACTGCCAGATCCACGTCGTGGGTGATGAACAGGATGGCGTCAAACCCTGGCGTTTGCAGAATGGCATCCATGAACGCTAGATAATTCCAATAATCCTGACCCGCGGTAGGTTCATCCAGCATCAAGATACGAGAGCGCATTGCCAACACGGCTGCAATGCTAACTCGTTTTTGCTGGCCGAACGACAGCGCCAGCGGAGGCGTGTCCAATTCTTCTTCTAAGTGTACGGAGCGGACTGCCCATTGGATATCTTGTTCGATCTGGGCCTGCGGATGTTGCAGGTTGCGCGGGCCAAAAGCCAGCTCCTCTGCCACCGTTGGCGCGAATAACATCTGAGAGGGGCTCTGAAACACATAACCGATCGTGTGGGCGGCTTGGGCGACGGTGATCTGGCGCGTGTCTTGTCCTTCCAGTCGCACGCTGCCTTGCGTCGGCTTTAGCAAACCTAACGCATGTTTGACCAGTGTGGTTTTTCCGGCGCCGTTGTGTCCCAGGATGGCAATTACATCGCCGGGGTAAATGTTGAAATGGATGTCTT
>DYGV01000070.1:0-215 GCA_020724505.1 Anaerolinea thermophila | reverse complement strand
GTCCGGCAATTCAGGGCGATAGTGAAAATAGACGTGTTCAAATGCAACCAGGGGTTGTTGAGAGCGAGGTGGCAGGGCGGTGGTTAGATCGGCGGGCGGCGCGTCTTTGCGCGCCCGTTCCAGGACGATGGGCGCCGGCAGTTTCACGCGGCGATAATCTACCACCTCCATCAACCCTTGCGGGTCGCCATAGTAAACCTGGCGGCCTTCCTCCA
>DYGV01000069.1:9094-19416 GCA_020724505.1 Anaerolinea thermophila | reverse complement strand
CCTGGTTTCGAAGCCTGGAAGACGAAAGAATCGAAAGTGGGCGACGGCGTTCCCGAAGCCTGGGGAGACTGGCTGAATCGAGCAATCCATTGGGAAACATTGACGGCAGTAACCTTGCTCGAGTCTGGAGCAGATATTCTTGTTCTGCGCCATCCCGAAAGTGTCCGCCGGGTGAAAGCGGCGATCGAAGAATTGATGACTCCAGCATAGGAGGAGATAAATTATGGCTCTTTCAGGCATTCAAATTTACAAATTACTCCCGCAAACCAATTGTAAGGAATGCGGTTTTCCCACTTGCCTGGCATTCGCGATGAAACTGGCGGCAAAACAGGTCGAATTATCGGCTTGCCCATACGTTAGTGAAGAGTCTAAAGCACAGCTCGCCGAATCGGCTGCGCCGCCCATTCGCCTGGTGACGCTAAAATCTAACGGATACGAAGTCAAAGCTGGCAACGAAGTGGTGCTATTCCGCCATGAAAAAACCTTTTATAACAAACCTGGTTTGTTCGTAAAGGTTGATGACCTGCGGTCGCTGGAAGAAATCAAAGCTGCAATCTCCGAAGCGGACGCATACCAAGTGAATTATGTAGGCATTGGACTGGGCGTTGATGGATTTGCAGTCGAGGCTGCCAGCGGAGATGCGAATAAATTTGGTGCGGCTGTTCAGGCTGTGCGCTCGGCAACCAAGCGGCCTCTGATCCTGGTCGGGAGCGACCCCTCTGTTTTAGAAGCGGGTTTGAAAGTCCTGACAGGCGAAACAGCCATGATCTATGCGGCGGACGCCGATAATTGGGAAGCGATGTCTCAATTAGCGAAGCAGTACCAAGCTGCGTTGGCGGTTTCTGCGCCAGATGTGGATAGCCTGGCAGCTTTAACTGAAAAGGTGAAAGGCAAAGGTCTTGAGGACTTGGTTCTGGCGGTTGACGGCGGCAACTTAAGTAAAATGCTTGCCCTGAGCACACAGATTCGCCGCCTGGCGCTGAAAAAGAATTTCCGCCCGTTGGGCTACCCCACGGTTATATTCCCTAAAAACCCGGAAGCGGCGGCGCAGGCGATCGTCAAGTACGCTGGCTTTATCGTTCTGGATCACTTTGCCCCAGAGCTGGTTTATCCTTTGCTGGTGCTGCGCCAGAATATTTATACCGATCCTCAAAAACCGATCCAGGTACAACCCGGCGTGTATGAAATCAATAATCCGCAACCGAACAGTCCTGTGCTGGTCACGACCAACTTCAGCATCACTTACTTCAGTGTAGCGAATGAAGTAGAGGGTTCTGGATTGCCAGCCTGGCTGACGGTGTGCGATGCGGAGGGAATGAGTGTGTTGACCGCCTGGGCGGCGGGTAAGTTCGACGCTGAACGGATCGCCAAAGCCATCAAGACCTTCAACCTTGCAGATAAAGTAGAGCGCAAGCGGGTTGTGCTGCCTGGACATGTGGCGGTCTTATCCGGTGAGCTTGAGGAAGAGCTTCCTGGTTGGGAAATTCGGGTGGGCCCGCGTGAAGCGGTTGATCTACCAAAGTTCATGAAAGAGGCTCTCTGATGCGAGCCTATCGTTGATCGTTGTCTATGGTTGACCATCTGGTTTATTTTGATGCGCTGAGCGAGCCAGTGCGCGTTCCAACCGGAACACTGCTGGCAGAGGCAGCGCGCATAGCCGGGCTGGAAATCGGTCAACCTTGTGGAGGGCAAGGGCGCTGCGGGCGGTGCACGGTTCAGGTTTTGGAAGGAAACGTGCGCCGCCGCAGCACGCTGCGCTTATCCGCCGAGGATGTAGCCCAGGGGTTCGCATTAGCCTGTCAGACGGTGATCGAAGGCGATTGTCGTGTTTCCATCCCGCCCCAGGAAAAGATCGAGCGCCGACTGACCACAGATCGCACGGTGAGTGAGGTCACCGTACCTGCGGGTTATAACTATGAGCTGGATCAAACCATCCGACGGGTGCATTTATCCCTCTCGCCGCCCAGCCTGGAGGATCAGACGGATGATCTCAGCCGCCTGCTGACTGCTCTGAAACAACAGGCCGGCTTCACCAACGTCAGTACGCCGCTGCCGGTTCTGCGCAAGTTAGGCGAAGTGTTACGCGCAGGCGATTGGAATGTGACCGCCATCCTAGATATCCAGGATCTGTTTGACGGGAGATATATCGAAGAGTGGCTGGTTGACCTTCTTCCAGGCCATGTGCCGCAAGAGGAGCCAATTTGGGGGGCGGCGATAGATATTGGCACGACCACCGTCACGGTTTGGTTAGTGAACTTGCTGACCGGCCAAGTAGAGGCGCAGGCCTCCGAATATAATGGTCAGATCAAGCGGGGGGAAGATGTAATTTCGCGCATCGTTTATGCCAGCAAGAACGGCGGGGCGTCCGAGATGCGCAACCTGGTTTTGGAAACGATCAATCAATTGCTTCTGGCAGTTTGCCAACGATACAACGCGCGTAAGAAAGAATGGGAATCGAGAGCCTCGCCGGAGCAAATCGTAAAAGTGACAATTGCGGGCAATAGCACGATGATGCACCTCTTGCTGGGCATTCCGGCCTCGAGTATTCGACTGTCACCATTTGTTACGGCGGTCAATCACGTGCCGCTACTGAGTGGTCAGGAGGTGGGATTAAATATCAATCCATTGGGGGTGGTGGATTGTTTGCCGGGCGTTGCCAGCTATGTAGGTTCGGATATCACCGCCGGCGTGCTTGCCTCCGGCATGGATGACACCAATCGGTTGACTTTGTTTATGGATGTTGGCACCAACGGCGAGATCGTGCTGGGATCCAATGATTGGCTGGTGGCATGCGCCTGTTCAGCAGGCCCTGCCTTTGAAGGCGCGGGCGTATATTGTGGGATGCGGGCGACCCGCGGAGCGATCGAGGAAGTGTGGATCAATAGTGAAACGTTCGAGCCAACTTATCGCGTCATTGGCGGCGGAAAACCCAGCGGCATCTGTGGCAGCGGTTTGATCTCACTTCTGGCGGAAATGTTCATGACGGGTGTCATTGATAAAGCCGGAAATTTGAATACACAATTGGGGATTCGCCGCATCCGTGAAGGAGAGTTCGGTCTGGAATATGTAGTCGCCTGGGGAGGGGAAACCCTAACTGGCAAAGATATCACCATCACGCATGTGGATATTGATAACCTGCTACGCGCCAAAGGCGCAATTTACGCCGGTTATAGTGTGCTGGCGGATAGTGTGGGCGTTCCGCTGGAGATGATCGAGCAGATGTTGATCGGTGGCTCGTTCGGCAAGTATATCAATGTCGAGAAAGCAATCCAGATTGGATTACTCCCAGATATGCCCTGGGAGCGTTTCCAATTCCTGGGCAACACTTCGGTGCGCGGCGCGTATTATGCATTGCTAGATCACCGCGCCCGTGCACGCATCAAGGAGATCGCCACACGGATGACTTATATCGAGCTATCGGCGGATAATTCGTTTTATGAGGCGTTCATGTCGGCGTTGTTCTTACCACACACCGATCTAAACCGCTTTCCATCTATTGCACAGGCACTAAAAAACCCCGCCTCGGCAGGATGAGACGGCAGATTTTCAGTGCAACGCCGCGCAGGACTGGTCTAAAGTTTCAATTAAACCTAAACGAAGGGATGGGCACAATGTATATCATTGGAGAAAATATCCACATTATCTCGGAAAAAGTAAAAGAAGCCCTGGCGAACCGCGATGCAAAGTTCTTCCAGGAGCTGGCGGTGAAGCAGGTGGAAGCCGGCGCTCAGGCGCTGGATGTGAACCTAGGACCGCGCAAGAAAGATGGCGAAGAGGTTTTCCCGTGGATCGTGCAGGTCTTGGAAGAGGTAGTGGATGTGCCACTCAGCTTCGACACCACAAACCTGGCCGGCATCGAAGCGGGTTTGAAAAAAGTCACGAAAGCGCAGCCGATCATTAACTCGACGTCGGCTGAACCGGAGCGGTTGGAGAAAACGCCGCTGCTGGCCAAGAAATATAACACGCGCTTGATTGCCCTCACCATGGGCTCTTCGGGCATTCCGGTGGCGGCGGATGAGCGTGTCAACATTGCGGTCGAAAAGTTGATCCCGCGCATGTTGGAAATTGACTTCCCCATGCAGGATTTAATTATTGACCCATTGGTGTTGACTGTATCTGGTTGCCAGGAATATTGTCCGCATTTGATTGAAGCGGTGCGTACGCTGCAATATGCCTGGGATCCGCCGCCGATGATTTCGGTCGGTCTGTCGAATGTTTCCAATGCTGTGCCCAGTCAGAACCGGCCGCTGATCAACCGCGTTTACCTTGCGATGCTGATGGGCGTGGGCTTGCAAATGATGATCGCCAACCCATTGGACGAAAAGCAGAATGAGGTGATTCGTATCATCGAGCAACGTGATGATTCGACGCCCGTTGGACGGCTCTACTTGAAGATCGCCGACCGCATTGCGAATATGGAGGAGCCTTCCATAGAGGATGTGGATATGAGCGATCCGGAGCAGGTGAAAATTTGGAAGACTGTGCAGATTTTGCTCAATAAGGTGATCTACGCCGACTCTTATTTAGAGCAGTAAAGAATTTCACGCATTCGAGCCGATCTGGAGGGTCCTCGGTCAGGGCGCGGGTTGCCTCCCCCCAGACCTTCGCCCCGACCTATGTTGAATTTGTCGTAGTGAGGAGAGTATCAAATGCCTGGCTTTACTCCTGGAAGACGATGGCAGCCGCCCTATCTGCCTTTTAAACGAGAACCGTTCGGCGCCCGGGTTCTTGAATCTGTAGAGCGAATGGTTAAAGGGCCGATGTTTGGTTGCCGAATGTGCGGCAACTGTCTGTTGCAGGAAACCGCCTTTATTTGTCCGATGGAATGTCCCAAGGGCGTGCGCAATGGCCCTTGCGGCGGTTCGACAGAGGAGCATTGTTACGTGGATGAAACTCGCCCTTGCATCTGGTACAAGATCTATGATCGGGCGTTTAAGATGGGGCGCGAGGAGATGCTTCTGGAGGTGCTTCCGCCGTTGGATTGGGATAAGGTTGGCACAGAGACCTGGGGCGATGTGATCGCCCAGGTGCGGAAAGTTGGCGCGGGTAAGTTTGTGCACGGTATGCTCTCTAAAGACCCTGCGACACGCGCAGTAACCTGGGATTCGGTATTCCGTCCGGTGCGTCAGCCAGATTGGTGGCAAGGCGACGCGAAATACCACCCGCCAGCGTATTCTGAACCGGTCTCGGAGCTGGAACGGCGCTTGAAAGCCGGCGAATTTGTGGTTACCTGCGAAGTGGCGCCGCCAGTGACGACTGCCACAAAGAAGCTGATCCAAAACATCGAGATGGTCAAGCCGTATGTGGCAGCGATTAATTTCACCGATTGCCCTTCAGCGACACCGCGCATGTCCAGTTGGGCGTGCAGCACGCTGGCGGTGCAGAACGGCGCTGAGCCGGTGATGCAGATCGCCGCCCGTGATCGCACTCGCGTGGGCTTGCAGGCGGAGGTGTTGGGCGCCAACGCCTTGGGGGTGCGCAACATCTTGTGCCTTTCCGGCGACAGCATGAAAATGGCGCCGCAGCCGCGCGGGCGTATGGATGTGGTGGACATCGATTCGGTGCAAATGTTGTGGATTTTGCGGCGGATGCGCGACGAAGGTAAATACCTGGATGGACGTTCGATGAAGTTCCCGCCGAAGTACTTTCTGGGCGCAGCTGCTTCACCCTTCGCTTCGGAGCCGCGCTTCCAGGCTATTCGTGAACACAAAAAGGTCAACGCCGGGGCGCAGTTCTTCCAAACTAACCTGGTGTATGACCCGGATGGGCTGGAGATTTGGTTGAACGAGCTGGCTAAGCGCAACATCCTGGATAAAGTCTATATCCTGGTGGGCATCACTCCATTGAAGAGTCTGAAAGTAGCCCAGTATATGCACAACGAAGTACCCGGCGTGTTCATCCCGGAGAAGCTGATGAAGCGCATGGAGCAGGCTGGCGACGGCGCTGAGGAAGAAGGCGTGCAGATCGCTTTGGAGTTGATCGAAGCAGTGAAAGACAAGCAGGGTGTGAACGGCATCCACCTGATGGCGGTGGGCTGGGAAGAAATTGTGCCGCGCATCATCACTGAAGCTGGGCTGGCTGCTGCGCCGCAACTGCAGCCCGCGTGATAGGAAGGATGAGCCTGGTTGCAGTGCGCTGCATATATCTGATATTGCGCAGGTTTATGCAGGTAGAGGAATTCGAGGAGGTTTGAGGCCTCCTCGTTTTGTTTGCTTCAACACTGGATTGCGCGTCTTCAGCCTGGGGGAGTTTTGGGGTTGACATCCTGACATTTTTCTTAAGGAAGTTTTTATGCTTGTGCTTTATCGTTGAGCCGGGCTTCGGCTATACTTTATCTCGAAAATACGAGTCGCATTGTTGCAGTACTTGCAACACGCCTCCGCTATTCTCTAAACATCCGGCGGTTATTCCGCCGGGCGATCCTGAGAATACTGTATGGAGGCGCAAAATGGCTCGCAAACCGCAAGCTGACCGGATGGAAAAGGTTTTTGAGACAATCCGGCAGTATCCGGGGGAACGACCCGGTTTCATCGCACGTTTGTTGGGGTTGCATCGCTCTGAGGTGACGCGTTTGTTGCCCAGCCTGGAAGAGCATGGATATTTAGTATCTGAAGATGATCGTGGTGGGTTATGGCCTTTCAATTCCAGGTAATGCGTTTTATAGTAGTATTTGACTGCCGGGCGTCGGAAATTAATCCCTTTGGATGTTGCAGAATTCGCCGTGCAGCTATGTTATATTTTGAGTGAGTGGGGACACCCGAGACAGGGATGGGCGCTGAGGGGAGCGCTCATCCCGATTGTGATTGGATGAGTGAAGGATTCTTTGCGTCAAAACTTCGCATAGTCATTTCGTTGCAAAGGAGCAAACGTATGGGACGAGGTATGAGTAAAGCAGAGCGGTTGCGCCAGATGGAGTGGCTCTACACGCAGCGTGCTTACAGCGATAGCGAAATGGCGGAGGAGCTGGGGGTGGATCGCACTACCGTCTTTCGCGACCGCCAGGAGCTTGAGGTGGAAATTCCCTTTATGCAGGATGAGGATGGCCGCCATCGAATTGATCGGATGGGTTACCTGTCCAATGTGCGCGTGAACCTGCACGAGGCGTTGGCGCTATACCTGGCGGCGAGGCGCGCTTCGCGGCAGACGCGCATCGCTCAGCCGCACGCAGCAAGGGGGTTGGAGAAGCTGGCGGCTGCCTTAAAACAGCCTATGACCGAACGCTTGGCGAAGGCAGCAGCGAATATCCTGGAGCAATCCGCCGACCCGGAGCGGGTGCGTGTGGTGGAAAGGGTGGCGCAGGCTTGGGCGGAGCGGCGCAAGGTGGAGATTCTCTATCACGGGTTACACGCCCATAACGATAGCCAATGGCTGGTCAGCCCATATTTGATCGAGCCTTCGCTGTGGAGCGATGGGGCTTATCTGATTGGGTCAGCATCGGGTTTATTTTCCTGGGGCAGCGGGCAGGAGAAGCTGATGACTTTCAAGATCGAGCGCATTTTGGGTGCAGAGGTAAAGTTGGCGCACTTCGAAATTCCGCCGCAGTTCGACGAGGAAGAATTGCTGCGTTTTGCCTGGGGCATCTGGTACGGCGAGGGCGAGCCAACCACAGTGCGGTTGCGCTTTGCGCCCGGCGAGGCGACGCGGCGGGTGAAGGAAAGCAAGTGGCATCCAACTCAAGAGATCGAAGACCTGCCCGACGGCGGTTGCATCTGGAGTGCCCAGGTGGCCGAATGGCAGGAGATGCTCCCCTGGGTGCGCGGTTGGGGCGCGGATTGCGAGGCGTTGGAGCCGGAGGAGTTGAGGAGCCAGGTTGTGCATGAGGCTAATCGTCTCGCCCGACTATATTCGCTGGTAGGTCAATCATCATCCAGGGAATGGATGCTCTGGGCGAAGGCGGATGTAGAATCTAACCGCATTCACCTTTTGATTTATCACTTGTTAGATGTGGGGCAGGTGATGTTGGCGCTTTGGCGTTTAGCTTTGCCTGCTCAGACACGAGACACTTTGGCTGGAGCGCTGGGTTTAGACGAAGAGAATGCAAGCCGCCTACTGGCTTTTTGGGCTGGTTTGCACGATCTGGGAAAGGCAGCACCTGGTTTTCAACGTAAATATCCACCCGCCATCGCTACCTTACAATCCATTGGCTTTACCTTTCCGCCTCCGCCAGCTCAGGCAGCGCGGCATGGCGCAGTTTCTACCTGGGCGTTGAAACGCCTGTTGACAGAAGAATGCAATCTGAGTCAGGGAGAAGCGATCCGTGTAGCGCGTGCAATTGGTGGTCATCATGGTGCATGGCCCACCGCCCTTGAATTGAGCCCTGCGGCGATCAAAACTTCCGATTGTGGCGATGAAATTTGGGAGAAGGCGCGCCTCTCTTTATTTCAACTGCTCGTAAGAATCTTTCAACCACCGCAAGACGTTCATTTACCTGCCAATCTGGAGAAGCAAAATGCACTCCTCACCCTTGTCTCCGGTTTGATTAGCGTCGCCGATTGGATTGGTTCAATGGAAAGCTTCTTTCCTTTTATGGATGCCGGGATACCCCTTGAGCAATATGCCGCCCGTGCGGCTCGCCAAGCGAATCGCGCGTTATACGCTTTGAATTGGGTAGGTTGGCAGGCAGAAGGCAAGACAATCCCATTTTCTGAGATGTTTCCGTTCAACGCGAATTCGATCCAGCAAGTGGTCGCCGCCGCGGCTGGAAATCTTAATGCTCCTGCGTTGCTCATCCTCGAAGCGCCGACCGGCAGCGGCAAGACCGAAGCCGCCCTCTATGCAGCAGATACCTGGCTGCAAACCTGGCAAGGGCGCGGCCTCTACATTGCGATGCCGACCACAGCTACCAGCAACCAAATGTATCAGCGAGTGATCAACTTCTTATTGAACCGCTATCCAGATGAAAAGCTCAATTTGCACCTGGTACATGGAGCTTCTCTTCTGGCAGAGCCAAAGGAATCCTTCACTGCCATCAGTCAGGATGATGCACAACCGAGCCAGGGCCGTATTCGCGCAGCTACTTGGTTCCTACCCCGAAAGCGCACGTTGCTGGCGCCGTTCGGGGTTGGGACGGTGGATCAGGTGCTGATGAGTGTGCTGCAAACTCGCCATTTCTTTGTGCGCTTGTTTGGTTTGAGCCAGAAAGTGATTATCTTTGATGAGGTGCACGCCTATGATACTTACATGAATGTCTTATTCAAGCAATTGTTGCGCTGGCTGCGCGCTGTGGGGTCCTCTGTAATCCTCCTTTCTGCCACTCTCCCAGCAACAATACGACGTGAACTGGTTGAAGCATGGTTGGGTGAGAAAACGGTAACCCTGGAAGATCACGATTATCCCAATCTGACCGTAGCCGCCGGCGGCGAAGTAAAGGTGTTTCCATTATCAGCCCCGTCTTCGCGCCTGGTAAAAATCGAACGGATTGGGTGCGAACCGCAAGTCATTGTTGCTGGTTTGTCTGAGTATTTGGCAGATGGAGGTTGCGCTGTAGTAATTTGCAACCGAGTGAGGCGCGCTCAGGAAGTGTATTGCGCTATCAAAGAGGCCAATATCGTTCCAGATGAGGATTTGATCATGTTTCACGCTCGCTTTCCATATAATTGGCGTCAGGAGATCGAAGAGCGAGTTCTGCGCCGGTTTGGAAAAGGTGGGCAACGTTCACAGAAAACGATTCTGGTTGCGACGCAGGTGATTGAGCAAAGTCTGGACCTGGATTTCGATTGTATGATTACGGATCTCGCTCCCATTGATCTCATCCTACAACGCGCTGGACGTTTGCACCGTCACCCCCAAAACGACGCCTCCCGTCCAGAGCGCCTGCGTCAGCCACGCCTGATCCTCGCCTGGCCGCCGGAATTGGATCTTTTGCCACAATTTGGCGACGACGAATTCGTTTATGAGCGCGCCATTCTCTTACGCACCTGGGCGGCGCTGCGCCAGAGAAATCAATTTGTTTTACCGCTGGATACCACTGAATTAATTGAAGAAGTTTATGGAGCAATGCCACAGCAGGGAATAGAACTCGAATTGGAGCAAGCTATTCGCCAGGCGGATGAAAAGGTGCGTTTAGCGCATGAACAGGAAATCAGTCAGGCGAAGAGCCGCATTATTGCCCGTCCGGATGATGAAGATCTGCTCTTCAATCCTAATCAAAATTTGGAAGAAGAAGATCCGGCAGTGCACAGAAGTATGCGCGCCTTGACGCGCATGACCGAACCTGGCGTTGATCTGGTTTGCCTGCATCAAACTGAATATGGCCTGGCGTTGGATCCTGATGGCAGCGGCGCTCCGTTGGATCTGAACCAGCCGCCGACCATCGAACTCTC
>DYGV01000069.1:0-9084 GCA_020724505.1 Anaerolinea thermophila | reverse complement strand
AGTTGCTGCGCCGCGCGGTGCATGTTCAGCATTGGGGCGTTTTGAAGCATTTTCTTAATTTGCCACGACACGAGGCTTGGAAGGAGGTATCTGCTTTAAAATATCATCATCCAGTGATTTTCGATGAAAAGGGGCGTTGCCCGCTAGAGGGGGCGTCGCTCACCTTAGTCCTCAGCCGCGAGACCGGCTTAGAAGTTCAGAAGGAGGCGAAATGACCTATTCATTTGACCTGATTGATCAGCCCTGGATCCCCTGTGTGGGGCTGAATCAGCGGACGGGAGAACTGAGCCTGCGCCAGGTGTTTACTCACGCCCGGCGTGTGCGCTGCCTGGCCGGCGCTTCGCCGCTGGAGACCGCCGCTCTCTACCGTCTGCTGTTAGCCATCTTGCATAGCGCGCTGCGCGGTCCTCAGAGCGCTGCGCAATGGAGAGATTTATGGCAGGCAGGAACCTGGGATGTACCCTGGTTGCATGCGTACCTAGATCGCTGGAAGCATCGCTTCGATTTGTTCGATCCTCAACGGCCGTTTTATCAGATCATCGAGGACCGCATGGCAGAAAAACCCGCGCTCCAATTGGTGCATGGAATGGACACTGCGAATGCACTCTTCGAGCATGAGACTATCGGTGAAGATGTGATCCTAAACAGCCGTCAGGCGGCGATTACTTTGCTCGTCGCTCAAGCATTTGGATTAGGAGGTCTATGCCATCCACAATTGAAGATCACCCTCACAAACGCCCCATGGACGAGAGGGATTATCTTTTTAGTAGAGGGGGACAATTTGTTCGAGACCCTGGCGTTAAATCTTTTGCGCTATTCAGATAGCAAGCCAATACCTGTTATCGGCGAAGATCTTCCGGCCTGGGAAATGGACAACCCCTTTTTACCACCGCGAAACCAACCTCGTGGCTACATGGACTATCTGACATGGCAAAATCGTAAACTGTTGTTGGTGGCTGAGGATGGCCAGGATGGAGTGATCGTTCGAAAGATCAAAATTGCGCGAGGGCTGGATCTAAATGAAGTGCGCGATCCCTGGAAGCAATATACCGCCAAAGAGAAAGGTTGGAGGCATTGGGTATTTCAGGAGGATCGTAGTTTATGGCGTGACAGCCATACGCTCTTTCGACGCCATCTAGATGATGAAAACTGGCCACCAATGACCATTGAGTGGATTGCTACACTTGTGGAAAACGGTCACTTGAACTCCAAGCAGACCTATCGCACCCTGGCTTTAGGTATGGGGACTCATTACAAGGACGCTAAAATCTTCTTCTACCGCGAAGAGGTAATGCCACTTCCCCTGGCTTACTTCGAAAGCCAGAATAGTGAAGAGTTGGTTGGTCTTTTAACCGATGCATTGGCGTGGGCTGAAAAGGTGCGTGGGAAGCTATGGGGATCGATCAACACGTTGGCAAAATATATCGCTTCTCCCAGCCTTGATTTACCGAATGGACGTAAACCTGACCCAAGAGACGTAGATAAATTGACCGATCATTGGGCTGTGGAGCGCTTCTATTGGGGGGCGCTGGAATTGCCCTTCTTCCACTTGCTGGAAGATTTGCCAAAGCGCCCACAAGAGGCCCTGGACGCCTGGAAGGTGACGCTGCGCCAGACCGCCTGGAACGCCCTGGAACAGGCTGCTAACCTGGCCGGCGATTCTCCAGCGGCGCTCAAAGCTGCGGTGCGCGCCCGCTCTATGTTGGGCGGGTCGCTGAAAGAGATATTCTCTGAGACGAATCTGGTGGAGGAATCTGTATGACTCAAGCTACCCAAAACCCATTCATTCAATACCTGCAGTCTCTGGCGGATAACCAAGATCGCGGCGCGTTGGCTGCACTGCGCCGCGGCTTGGGTCAGCCAGCCTGGTCGGCGCCTGAGATGTACCCCTATGTTGTGCCGCGTTTGCCAGCGAACCTGAGCGCTGCCCAAGAAGCAGCCTATTATCTGACGGCTTCGCTGTTTGCATTGCATCCCAAGTCAACCGCTCAAGGTAACCTGGGCGGGCATCTGGCGCAGGCGAAACAGGCGGGGAATGAGGACGCCATTGAGCGACGCTTCACTGCCCTGTTGGCTGCTCATCCCGACGATCTGCCGGGCTATCTGCGCCAGGCAGTGAGCTTTTTGAAATCGAAGGAGATACCTGTTAATTGGGAACAATTGCTTTATGACTTGCAGGCCTGGGAGCGCCCCGACCGGCGCGCCCGGGTGCAAAAGGAGTGGGCGCGCGCTTTCTGGGGCCGCCCGGCGGAACAACCCGAAGCGCCCTCAACCGGCGCACCGGCATAGATGAATAACCTGAACTATAAGCCGATTTTTGACAGAAAAGGAGAATGACCCATGTTTGTCGAACTTCATATCTTGCAGAGTTTTGCTCCGTCAAACCTGAACCGTGATGACACCGGCAACCCGAAGGATGCTGAGTTTGGCGGTGTGCGCCGAGCGCGTATTTCTTCGCAATGCATCAAACGCGCCATCCGCACTCACCCAATTTTTGAACAGACCACCCAAGTGGAAATCGCTGATCGCACGCGCTGGATCACCCGACTTCTGGTAAAGCCACTCGTGGAAGCCGGAAAAAGTGAGGAAGAAGCCTGGACGGTTGCAGAGGCTTTTGCCAACTCTTTGAACATCGGTACGGAGAAAGACAAACAGACCGGCAAGCCGCGTAGCACGGTGTTGCTTTACCTGAGCAAAGCGGAAGTGCAGGCGATTGTCGGGAAGTTGTTGGAAAGCTGGGATGAGATTCTCTCTACGTTGGAGAAGGGCAAATCGCCGACGCTGGAGGCCATCCAGAAAGAGTTTATCAAAACTTATAAGGATCGCGCCGGTGCGCCGGATATCGCC
Source organism: Anaerolinea thermophila (assembly GCA_020724505.1). Lineage (GTDB taxonomy): Bacteria > Chloroflexota > Anaerolineae > Anaerolineales > UBA4823 > RBG-16-57-11. The sequence goes on along the minus strand of DYGV01000069.1, from coordinate 6,237 downwards.
ATGTTTGGCCGCATGTTAGCGGAAAAGCCGGAATTAAACCTGGATGCAGCCTGCCAGGTGGCACACGCTCTGTCCACTCACCGCGTCAACATGGAGATGGATTTCTACACCGCCGTGGACGATCTTTCCACCGACGAGGAGACCGGCGCAGGGATGATGGGCGTGATTGCTTTCAACAGCGCTTGCTTCTACCGTTATGCCCGTATTGATTGGGAGCAATTGGTGAAGAACCTGAATGGGAACGTCGCTTTGGCGCGTAAAACCGTGGAGGGTTTCTTGCGGGCGGCAGCCCTGGCAACCCCATCTGGTAAACAGAACAGCTTTGCTGCTCAGAATCCGCCGGATTTCATGTTGGGGGTTGTGCGCGTCGATGGACAATCTTGGTCGCTGGTGAACGCTTTTGAAAAGCCGGTGCGCCCCGATCGCAATGGCGGCCTGATGGCACCCTCTATCGCCGCTTTGGATGCTTATTGGGGTCGTTTGAGCCGGGTTTATGGTTCACAGGGGGCGAAGCCTTCGGCGTTGATCCTGGCGGATGAGGTGGCCGCGCCCAATTTACAATCTGCCACAGCGGAGAATTTGGAGCAATGGGTGGGGTCTTTGCTGGACGCCTTGCCCAGGGAGTAAGCCTATGCATACCTTGTTACTGCGTTTGATAGGCCCGATGCAGTCTTGGGGTGTGCAGAGTCGCTTCAGTGTGCGCGATACGGGCCTGGAACCCTCTAAGAGCGGCGTGGTGGGGCTGTTATGCGCCGCCAGCGGGCGCGGGCGTGATGCGCCCATCGAAGACCTGGCTGCGCTCACCATGGGCGTGCGGGTGGATCGCGAAGGGCACTTGAGCCGTGATTATCATGTAGCTGGGGTTGGAGGGTACATGAAAGGCGGTGGCGCGATCGAGCGTAAAAATGTTGTGCCATCTTCGCGCTACTACCTGGCCGACGCTGCCTTTCTGGTTGGGTTGCAAGGTGAGGACCTGGCTCTGCTGAGCGCGTTGCAGAAGGCGCTCCTGAACCCTGTTTGGACGCTCTATCTGGGGCGCAAGGCGTTTTCGCCCGGCGAGCCTATTGCTTTAGAGGATGGATTAAAGGAAAACACATCCTTGCTCCAGGCTTTGCAGAGCTACCCCTATTTGGGGGGCAGGACGCCCCCGGATCGCCTGCGAGTTGTTTTAGAGGATCCTTCAGGCGATCAGGTGCGCCCCGATCAACCTGTATCCTTTGCTGAGCGGCGCTTCGCTCCCCGTCGAGTGCGCACGCTGTTCTTTCCACCTGCAGTTCAGCAGAGTTCACCAATCAGGGAGGTGATCTGATGTATCTTTCCCGTTTGATCCTCAACCCGCGCAACGCCCAGGCGCGCAAGGAGATTGCCTTACCTTATCAATTGCATCGCACGCTGCTGAACGCTTTTCCAAGCGGTCGGGTGGAAAAGCCGCGCGGCGACGCCGATAGCCTCGGCGTACTTTTCCGCCTGGAGCAATCTGAGCGAGATGGCTCGATCCGCGTGTTGGTGCAATCTAAAGTCACCCCTAATTGGAGTTTTTTGCAAGACAAGCAGGATGCCCGCGGCCAGCCCTATCTGCTGCCGCCGGCGTTGCTGCCCAGCGACCTCCCCAACCCGGCGGTGACCGAGTTCCGCCTGGAAGATAAGCTGCACGCGGGGCAAATTTTAGCCTTCCGCCTGCGCGCCAATCCCACCCGCCGGTTGGGCAAAGCCGCCGGCAAAGACCAAGGCAGGCGCGTCGGCATCTATGACGAAGCAGATCAAATCCGTTGGCTGGAACGCAAAGCCGAGGCGGGCGGCTTTCGTATTCTGAGCCTGACGGTGCGCCGCGACGGTAAACTCAAAGACTACATTCCACGCCAGGATGACGCTCAGCCAAAACTGGAGCTGAATTCGGTGCAGTTCGATGGTTTGTTGCAAGTGCTTGACCCGCAGTTGTTAGTCGCAACGGTGGAAAACGGCGTGGGCAGCGCTAAAGGTTTTGGTTTTGGGTTGCTTTCGCTGGCGCGCCCGGAATTCAGCGTAGATTGATCTTTTTCATTTGCCAGGGGCGAGGTTGCGCTACAGGCTATTCGCTTGGATGTGTGGTTGCCCTCGCCCCCGGCGGGCTGTCAACTCACGATCAATCTGTTGGCCTCAATCGCTGCGCGCTCACAGCGCGCTAAGGAGGTGTAGATGCAAATTGATTATCATGAATTGCCAAAACTGCGCGATAGCATGAGCTATTTGTTTGTGGAGCATGTGGTGGTGGAGCGCGCGCAACATGCTATAGAACTGATCCGTAAGGAAGGGCGCGTTCTGGTGCCGGCGGCGGCGCTAAGCTTGCTGATGCTGGGACCTGGGACGAGCATCACCCATGCTGCGATAAAGTTGTTGGCCGAGTATGGGTGCAGCGTGCTGTGGACAGGGGAAGATGGAATCCGTCTATATGCGCAGGGGACGGGCGAGACGCGCCGTGCCTATCATCTGTTGCGCCAGGCGGAGCTGGTCTGTAACCCGCAAGAGCGCGCCCGTGTGGTGGTGCGCATGTATGAAAAGCGCTTTGGCGCGGCGATTGACCCGGCGCTTAGTTTGCAACAAATTCGCGGCATGGAGGGTTCACGCGTGCGTTCTGCTTACGCCCAAGCCAGCCAGGAGTATGGCGTGCCCTGGGAGGGGCGCATCTATGATCGTAAGGATTGGAGCAACGCAGATACGATCAACCGGGCGCTTTCGGCGGCTAACGCCTTGCTGAATGGCATTTGCCATGCGGCCATTGTGGCTGGCGGTTATTCACCGGCGTTGGGCTTTATCCATCAGGGGCGGCAGTTGTCGTTTGTATATGACATTGCCGATCTGTATAAGACCGAGATCACTATTCCCATTTCCTTTCAAGTAGTGAGCGAATCGGAGGCTTCGGTGGAACGGCGGGTGCGCGAAGCCTGCCGAACGAAGTTTTACCAGGTGAAGCTGTTGGAACGTATCCTGAATGATGTAGATGAATTGTTGGGCGTCACGCCGGAGGAGGCTGCTGAGGCTGCAATGGATGGCGGCGAAGACGAAACGCAGCCGGCGCCGCTCTGGGAGGCGCTGTTGGACGAACCGGGGCAGATGGCATGGTCGTGATGATTTTGGAACGGGTGAGCCCGGCGTTGCGCGGTCAACTGAGCCGTTGGCTGATTGAGCCGCACACGGGGGTGTTTGTGGGGCATGTGAATGCCAGGGTGCGCGACCGGCTGTGGGAGAAGTGTTGCCAGTTGAGCCGCGAGGGGGGCGTGGTGCAGTTATGGAACACGAACAATGAACAGCATTTCGAGATGCGCATGTTCGGTTTCACCACGCGGCGCGTGGTAGAGTTTGAGGGGCTGCAGTTGGTTGAGATACCTATGGAAAGCAGCCAGGTAAAGGCGAGGAAAGGGCGGCGGGCTGCAGCCGCAGAGGAGAAAGAATAGCCCAGATATAGCCAAAAGAGGGGAGAAATGGTTTAATTGGCCATATTTAGGGTTTTCCCCACACGCGTGGGGGTGGACCTTATCTTGTTGGCTTGTTGTTCGCCGGAAACGGGTTTTCCCCACACGCGTGGGGGTGGACCGGGTGGCATGAGTGTGAGTGTAAAACTTGACACGTTTTCCCCACACGCGTGGGGGTGGACCTCTTCAGGACGTTCTTGCTGCTGCGGGCGATGTGTTTTCCCCACACGCGTGGGGGTGGACCTCTACGCGCGGCGGATGTTTGCGCCGGCGGCTAGTTTTCCCCACACGCGTGGGGGTGGACCGATGGGGCCGGCGCTGGATCGGCTAATGACTGCGTTTTCCCCACACGCGTGGGGGTGGACCGTTGATGTATCGGGTGTAAAAACCAAGTCCGATGTTTTCCCCACACGCGTGGGGGTGGACCGTTTCCATCAATCGGCGTCGCGCGGCAAGTTGTGTTTTCCCCACACGCGTGGGGGTGGACCGGGCATCCCCACGCGGTTGGCCGGTCTCGTGATGTTTTCCCCACACGCGTGGGGGTGGACCACGCCGCCCGACGAAGGGCGCATGGTAGAGATAGTTTTCCCCACACGCGTGGGGGTGGACCATGTTCGCAAAACGCTGATTGCAACTGGTAAACCGTTTTCCCCACACGCGTGGGGGTGGACCTATGATGCCTGTTGGCGAGGAAACAGCGCTACCGTTTTCCCCACACGCGTGGGGGTGGACCTATTCGGTTATGCGTTTGCGACGCAATGCATCGGTTTTCCCCACACGCGTGGGGGTGGACCGGAGTTCCACCCCCTATGCGCTGCCGGTTATAAGTTTTCCCCACACGCGTGGGGGTGGACCTAGCCCATCGCCGCGCCGCCGGCCCCGCAGAACGTTTTCCCCACACGCGTGGGGGTGGACCTGACCGCCCCCACTGTGCGCCCATTTAACAGATGTTTTCCCCACACGCGTGGGGGTGGACCGCAATCTCTCAGAATGTCATGCACGCCTCAGTCGTTTTCCCCACACGCGTGGGGGTGGACCGGCATGTCAATGCTCCACATATTCCCCGAATTTGTTTTCCCCACACGCGTGGGGGTGGACCTTGAACAAACACGGCTGGACGCAGGCAGATTTGGTTTTCCCCACACGCGTGGGGGTGGACCTATTCGACCACGTCGCCTATGTTACGGGCCTTAGTTTTCCCCACACGCGTGGGGGTGGACCGCATTCTCTGGGGTGACGTTGATTCCAGCAAGCGTTTTCCCCACACGCGTGGGGGTGGACCGCCGCAAAAGAGAGGCAGGAAATGATGCGCAGCGTTTTCCCCACACGCGTGGGGGTGGACCTCGCTGATACTGCGCGTCTTGAAAATGCGTCGCGTTTTCCCCACACGCGTGGGGGTGGACCTTAGACCTTTTACATATGCTTGCGGTTGCCAGCGTTTTCCCCACACGCGTGGGGGTGGACCTAGCATAGATCGTCCCAGAATGTTAGTCATAGCGTTTTCCCCACACGCGTGGGGGTGGACCGAGATTTTTACGGGAGGCATGAAAGAAGATAACGTTTTCCCCACACGCGTGGGGGTGGACCGGCACGCGGTCACGTCGGCTGCGCTCATGCATAGTTTTCCCCACACGCGTGGGGGTGGACCTATGCAGTCGCTCCGCCGGTCTGTTTGGGAATCGTTTTCCCCACACGCGTGGGGGTGGACCCTTTTCCGCGCTGATCTGGACGCAAGTTGAGCAGTTTTCCCCACACGCGTGGGGGTGGACCGCCGCCGCGGCAGAGCAAAACGTTTTAGAGTCAGTTTTCCCCACACGCGTGGGGGTGGACCTCCGGGCTGGGCGATCATTGGGGGCAAGCCGACGTTTTCCCCACACGCGTGGGGGTGGACCTGGAGATCCTGCCCAATTGTACGTGGGTGCGGTGTTTTCCCCACACGCGTGGGGGTGGACCAAAAAGAGCCGGGAAACCCCGGCTCGCAGTGTCGTTTTCCCCACACGCGTGGGGGTGGACCTCGAATTCCGGCGTTCCACGATAGGACGCCAACGTTTTCCCCACACGCGTGGGGGTGGACCGGACGCGCTGGTATGTGATTGTGGATGAGCCGGGTTTTCCCCACACGCGTGGGGGTGGACCTGCTACTGCTGCCTCAACTGCCAAAAATGCCCAGTTTTCCCCACACGCGTGGGGGTGGACCGGCTCAAATACGGCTCTTCATGGGTTAGGTTGCGTTTTCCCCACACGCGTGGGGGTGGACCTCTCAGGGACATGCAAGTGCCAGATGAGTATGTGTTTTCCCCACACGCGTGGGGGTGGACCTCCGTTGCTTCTGATAGATATGCCTCAAATCAAGTTTTCCCCACACGCGTGGGGGTGGACCTCCAAGTGCCTCAACAACCCCAGCATACATGGTGTTTTCCCCACACGCGTGGGGGTGGACCGCTTTCTAGTTGGTGCAGCAATGTCTCAAACGCGTTTTCCCCACACGCGTGGGGGTGGACCAGATGTACTTTGGTCTAACGGCAGACAGTATGGGTTTTCCCCACACGCGTGGGGGTGGACCTGACGTTGCATTCACCCCCAAGATGCGTTTCACGTTTTCCCCACACGCGTGGGGGTGGACCGGGAAGAAGGGTTATATTGGAGCGCCACCAAGCGTTTTCCCCACACGCGTGGGGGTGGACCTCCGCCGATGCCGGCTGCCGCGCCGATCAATGCGTTTTCCCCACACGCGTGGGGGTGGACCGCGTGATGATGAACGGGACATTGTATGCGTTCCGTTTTCCCC
>DYGV01000068.1:13801-19481 GCA_020724505.1 Anaerolinea thermophila | reverse complement strand
GCCCAATAGAACGTGCAAATCCCCACAAGCCTCTTCTATTTCTAATTGCTCTGGTAGCCCAAAGCCTGGGCAGAACGATAGTGTTCTAATGCCTGGCGATTGGCAAATAAACCACGAGAGTAGTCGCCTGCCTGGCGAAAATAAGCTGCTGCAAGGGATTTTTGGCCGCATAGCTGATAATGATGGGCAATTTGGCTTGCCAGTCGTCCAGCGTCGCCGGCGCGGCGCGCTTGTTCAACCAGCGCTTCGGCAACACGGCGATGCAGCAGTCGGCGACGCGTCAGGCTGATCTGCTCATAAGCTAGGGAGCGCAACTTTTCATGAGTAAAGTCGTAACGGATTTGTTCAGGAGAATCGCAGGCATCGCATTCTTCAATTACGCCGTAAGACAATAAGCTTTCGATCCCTGTAATGGTTTCCTGCTCGCTGCGTCCGCTGGCAGCAAGCAGGGTTTCAAAATCGAAGGAACGGCCAATTACAGCCGCGGCAGCGATGAACTGGGCGGCTAAATTATCTAATGCGCCAAGCCGTAAGCGGAATAAATCACGAACATTACTGGGCAATCTCCACATCTCTTCAGCCGAGGCGTCGCTCGTTGCGGGGATGGTTTGGGAAAGCCAGGCATCCAGATATGCAACCAAAAGCAAAGGTAAGCCTTCGCTCTCCTGGTATAAGCGCGCCTCTAACTCTTTGGGCAGCGAATGCTTCGACTCGGCAATTCTTTTGGTCAACTTCGCAACCGCTGAGGTGTTTAATCGCTTCAGATGTAAACTTGAAGCGCGCTCCATTCGCTGCATCTCTATCAACAACTGGCGCAGGCGAGCCACTGTTGGCGTGTTTTCGTCCCTCCATGCAGCCAGGATAAAAATTGGCTGCTCTTTAACACGACGAACAAGATAGGCTAAAAAATCCACAGAGGCTGAATCCGCCCAGTGTAGATCGTCAAAAAATAGAAGCGCGGGGAAAGAAGAAGTTGACAACCAGCTAAGCAGTGTTTGCCGAAGTCCCTCATAAAAAAGGCTCTGCGCGCCAGGAGTGTTAAGCGGCGGCGGGGTGGGCAATTCTGGAAAATGAGCCCGTAAACTAGCGGATAAGCGAGCAGCTTCATTGAGCCATTCTTTGGGTAAAGACTTGAAGCGACGTAAAGCCTCTGGTTCGAGCTGGGCGAGGCGAAGCGCCTCTATAAACGGTGCATAGGTGAGGTCCGTCTCTCCTTCAAAACAACGCACCTGTGTGACTTTGACGCCTTGAGAGGTCGCCCAGGCGAGAAATTCGTCCGCTATTCGAGTTTTTCCGATCCCTGGCTCGCCTTCCAGGGCAAAAAAATAACCCTGAGAGGCGTGTCGTTGGTAGGCCGCTATCAATGCGGATAATTCGTCTTCTCGCCCGACTAATGGATATGTGTGAAATAAAACGCCCGACCCACGCACCTCGGCTTGTGGTTTAGAATCCAGCTCTCTGGCAGGTTTGGTCGTGCCCACCGAAAGCGAATGAGATTGGTTCGAACGGCTTACCAGAGCAGGATATTTGTTTTCCAATATTTCCTGATATAGTCGAGTGGTTTCTTCTAATGGTTTCACCCCTAATTCTTTTTTCAATATTCGCACGCATTCTTGATATTGCCGTAAAGCAGCATTACGTTGTCCGGCGAGGACGTAACAACACATCAATTCACGATGCGCATCTTCCACTAATGAATCCAGCGCCAGCCAGCGACGGGCATATTCAATTGCTTGATCCAACTCATTGCGATGATGAAAGCTATATGTCAGGCGCTCCAAGACAGAAGCAAACTTTCGACGCAGCGACTCCCCCTGAAAAAATTGCCAATCATCGAAGGCGGAACTATCGCGCAAGGTGAAACCGGCCAGAAAATCCGCTTGATATAGATCCGCGCATCGTTTCAGTTTTGTCAGGCATTCAATGCAGTCTACAAGGTTGGAGTGAGTATGCGCTTCCACTTCTGTATATAGGGTCTCGAATTGCTGCACATCCACCCAAATATCGTCGAGAAATTGTAATTCTACTGTTTCACGAGTGGCGCGGATGTATCTCCCTTTGATAGCGTTATGTAGAGTTGAAAGCGTGCGCCGCAACGCGCCGCGAGCATGTGATTCGTCGTAATCGGGATACAACAAAGCTGCGAGAGATTCGCGCGTATGCATTTGTCCGGTTATAGCTAAATATGCTAATAGCGCGACCGCTTTCCGCGTGTCGAGTTTTATGGGGCTGCCATCAAGAAGGATGCGAGGCGATCCGAAGAAATATAAGCTAATTTGCATTGAACAGAGACGTGATAGGATACAAAATAACGGGGCTCAGTCTGCATACCTCTGCAAGAGGATGACGTGTCAATCCGTCATTCCTATCGAGCTTATTCTACCGCAACATTCGTTCTATTGGTTTACCTGCTGTTGGCGCGCATTCATAGCAACCGATATGGCTGTCCAATGGTTTTCAACGTCCCTTGGATTGTCTGATACAAATCTTTGCCTTCTACCACTAGAAGCGAAGCAATGTAACAGATAAAAAAAATCAAGCTTTGGATAATGAGCGACCACCAATCCGAGGAAGGTGGGCTGAATATATAATTGAAAAGCATTCCGGCCCCAAGCCCGATTATAAGCGCCGCGCTAGGTGGTACGAATAAACTCCTAAATGAGAAATCAACATATCGTCGGACATACATGAACAATGAAACCAAACCCACTACCAGCATAAAATCTACCGCCAATGCCACGCCTCGAATGCCAAGACCCGGCCCAAGCGCAAACAAACCGATGATGAGGGCAATCAACTGCACCAGGCGCGACAGACTTGCCTGTTCAGGTTTGCCAACTGCAATCAGCACATTTGAGACAGTGTTTCGGATGGGCGACAGCATCGCATATAACAGCATCAGGCGGAACGCATCCAACATTGGCAACCATTTATCACCCAGAAACAGATGGATAAATTGCGGCGCAATCAGGGTCAACCAGCCAGCCATCAGAAAGCCGCTGCGCAATAAAAGCGCATTGACCTGATAAAAGGCTTGTGACAATCTGCGGCGGTCAAATTTGAGTTCTGCATAAATCCCGGTAGATACGGAATTCACCGGCTCGGATAAGATCAACCGCGGATAAGTAGCAAACCGATACGCTCGTGAGTAAAAACCCAAAGCCCGATCGCCCAGATAAATTGAGGTCCACAGATCATCCAGGTAATCCAGCGCAACGGAAATGGTTACACCGCCCATCACTTTGCTGCCGAAACTTAAGAAATAACGCACCGCAGCCGTCTCCCATAATAGCCGCGGCCGCCAAACCGGGCGGTAGTAAAAGAATAATATCCAATTGATGACTGCCTGGATTGCTGGGGCAATCACCAGGGCGTAGATTGAGCCAGTAAAATAAGCGATCCATAGCGTTGCCAGGAATACAACCACCGTTTGTATTATGTCCGCAATTGCCAGGCGACGATGTTGCACCCGACGAATCAGCAGCACCTGCCCAGCAACTGATGTGTACATCGCCCAGGCTGCGACTGTCATTGCCAGAAAAACCATTTGCCGTTGCCCATCTAGCGCCAGCCAGGCGAAGATCATTAAGAATAGTGCCCATAGTGTGGAAAAAATCAGCCGTAGGGTAAAAAAGATCGCAATGGCTTTTTCCTCATCTTCTGTTTCTGGGGCTCGGTGTAAAACAGCCGCGCTCAAACCAAACTCGAAAATCGGATAACTCAGATTGATGATCGCTGTCAGACCGCCAAAAATGCCGAAGTATTCCACCGGCAACAAGCGCGCCAGAAATACCGTCTGGGTAAAACTTATCGGCAGGGTTACCAGGCTGGCAAATGTATTCCAGGTGAGGGAAGTAAGGCTGCGCCGGGCTAAATTGGGTGGAGGGGTAGAGAGTGCAGGCTCGGTCACATCGAAAGTATAGCATGAAAGTGTTATACTGGCTTTACGATGCGCGTGATTCTTGATGGCCGTTTGATTTTGCCGCACATGACTGGCGTCGGACGTTATCTGTTTGGACTATGTCAGGGGCTGACAGCCATTGGTCATGCTCAATTCATTGAACTTTGGCTGCAAGCCGATTTACCATCCAACCATCCCGCTTGGGAGTTGGGGAAAGATGGTTTTATCATAAAACGCGTGCGCTATCCTCACATGAGCGTTTCTGGGCAGTTGCGGCTTCCGCTCGACCTGCTGCGCGCTTCTCCCGACCTTTTACATTATCCACATTTCGATCTTCCCTGGCTGACACCCGGAAGAATTGTTGTAACCCTCCATGATCTGAAGTATGTCGCCCATCCCGAATTTTTCCCTCGTTATAGCCGATTACGCTCCATGCTCATCCGGTTAATGATGATGGGCGCGCTTCACCGAGCGCAACTGGTGATCGTGGATTCTACCTCCACTGCCAAAGATGTTCAGCGTCTCCTAAAAGCATCGCCGCAGAAACTTCGCGTCGTTCCGCTTGGTGTCGAGAGACGCTTCTTTTCGCCGCCAGATGCAAAAGAAGATGAGAAGCTGTTGCGCCGATATAAACTGAACCAGCCCTATATCCTCTTTGTCGGAGAGCGCCGCCCCCATAAGAACTTGCGCGGATTGCTTCAGGCTTTTGCCATTCTTCAGCGCATGTCGCCCCTCCCGTGCCAGCTTGCAATCGTCGGACAACCCTATGCGCCTTATCGGGAGGCTGAACAAATAGCTGAATCCCTTTCGATTGCTGACCGGGTTCGCTTTTTAGAGCATGTTCCCGATCTCGATTTGCCAGGGCTGTACCGTGCTGCATCAGCATTTGCGTTGCTCTCTTATTATGAGGGTTTTGGGCTGCCGGTGTTAGAGGCAATGGCCAGTCAAACGCCGGTTGTTGTTTCTAACTGCGCTTCATTGCCTGAAGTTGCCGGCGACGCGGCGTGGATTGTTCCGCCGGGTGATCCAGAGCAAGTTGCACAGGCGCTTTATACGGCGATATTCGATGAATCATCGCGCTGCGAACGGATTCAGCGCGGATTGGCGCGGGCGTGTCAATTTACATGGGAAAACACCGCTTGCTTAACGTACCAGATTTATCAGGAAGCTTTGCTGCATTAGCCATGTCGCCGGTACGCGTTTTGTATATTATCACCCGATTAATTGTTGGCGGGGCTCAGGAAAACACCATCTTTACAGCAGAGGGGTTAGGCGCCTCGGGCTATCAAGTGGATCTCGTCTCTGGCCTCCAGACGGGCAGCGAAGGAAGCCTGATCGAAGAAGTCCGCGCCAAAGGCATCCCGCTAACAATTGTTCCTTACCTTGTGCGGCAGATCAGCCCCCTCCAAGATTTACTGGCTCTTTCGAAGCTGGTCCAAATCATTCGCCGCGGCCAATATGCAATTGTTCATACCCATAGTTCAAAAGCCGGCATTTTAGGCCGACTGGCGGCGCGCCTGGCAAAAACCCCGATCATCGTTCATACCGTTCATGGCTGGAGCTTCCATGACTATATGTCGCCGCTCACACGCAGCATTTACATTTGGTTGGAACGATGGATGGCTCAATGGAGTGACGCCTTGATTGTTGTCGCCGAACAAGATATTGCTAAGGGTCTGTCGGCTGGTATAGGCCAGCCGGGTCAATATCATCTAATTCGCAGCGCTATCCCATTAGAGGACTTTGACCCAGGAAAATATGATGGTCGGGAAGTTCGTC
>DYGV01000068.1:12786-13791 GCA_020724505.1 Anaerolinea thermophila | reverse complement strand
CGAGAACTTGACTTACCCGAAGATGCACCGGTAGTTGGCAATGTGGGGCGTTTTTCGCCGCAGAAGAACCCATTGGCTTGGGCGCAGGTAGCTGGATTGATCGGCCGCGCACTTCCTCAGGTGCGTTTTTTATTGGTGGGCGATGGTCCTTTGCGCTACGAGCTGCAAGAAAAGCTTGCCCAGGAAGGAATTGCTAATCGGACAGCGCTGACCGGTTTGCGGCGCGATGTTCCTCGTTTGTTGGCCGCGATGGATGTTTTTTTATTAACCTCGCTATGGGAGGGTCTCCCTCGGGTAATCCCTCAGGCTATGGCTATGGGACTGCCGATTGTCTCAGCGCGTGTTGATGGTATTGCAGAAGCCGTCCAGGATGGCGAAACGGGGTATCTGTTTGATCCCAATGATAGAAACGGTATGGCGCAAGCTTGTGAGATGCTGATCAACGATTTTGAGTTGCGTCAGGCAATGGGGAAGCGCGGTCGAGAACAGGCGTTAAAAAATTACGATCTGCGCCAGATGGTGGCGCAGATCCATGAGCTCTATCAACACTTGTTGTCGAATCGCCGATAGATTATTCGGTTTTTTGACTATCCAGCTTTGCGAGAAGTTCTTTCTGAATAGTATGACGAATGATCCGCGCCTCGTAAGCGCGCAGCAAATCAACAGTCTCATCTGCAAACTGATTTTCAACTAACAGCAAAAGGGCTGAAGTTCCAGGCGTCATCGCTGCGCGAATTTGATCTAAAAATTCATCTTCAAAACCCAGATCGGTGCGCCCGGCGATCCATCCGCCTGCCGCCGCGCCGGCTGCTGCGCCAATCATTGCGCCTGCTGGGCCGCCCAGTAAGCCCACCAAACCACCCACCAAAGCTCCAAATAGAGAACCCTGGCCAGCGCTCAGATCGTTTTCTTCCTTCACTGCGCTCCAACCCGATGGGTGCTTGACCAGTAGAGCAGCGTTAAACAGGCGTAAAGAACCTTCCTCTTCCTGCATGTGAAGAGTTT
>DYGV01000068.1:0-12776 GCA_020724505.1 Anaerolinea thermophila | reverse complement strand
CACCCTGGAATACAGCCAGGATCAATTCGTAGTCGCTCATAGTCGGGATCTGGTTTGGAGATTGATCCCAACGGCGATCAGTTGCCGCAGGTAGAGCATGATCCACCTGAACAACCGCTGCACCCACCGCCACCGCCAGCTACTACACGTCCTCCGCTACTGGCAAAGAACAAAGACAAAAGCCGGGAGGTGTGCTCACTCTGGCATTTCTGACACTTCAACGGCGCATCGGCATCCTTCATCGAGCGCACTAACTCCATTCGCTCACCACAATCCAGGCAAACATATTCATAGATTGGCATCTGATCACCTCTTTGAGAAAGTGTAACTGCTCATTCTCCCACCGGTTATTTTGGCGCAAGGTTACAAATCTTCCCTTTATTATTCAGATTCGCCAGAATAACCTGTTGATACCTGGCAAAAGGGGTAGCTGAGCAGATACGAGGAGATTATACCAAACTGCTCGCAGGTGCGACACTAGATTCAGCGACGCTCGGTTATCTGCTTGGGCGTTCGACTCTCAGCAACAAGAAGGCGCTGATCAGAATACAAATTGCGCCAGTAATGAATAGGCCAGAATAACCCATCCATGCGCCAGGGTTGAGATTGTTCAAAGCGTCAATCAAGGGTCCTTCTAATCGTCCCACCGCGCCTGAACCGGCGGTTGCCAAATTGGTCAATCCCATGAACATTCCAGCTTCCGCCGCCGGCGCATGTTCATTGAGCAACGCCCAATTTGCAGTGAGAAACAAGCCTATGCCGATCCCCAGAACGCTGCCAAAAGCCAAGACTGTTGAAGGCGTGCGCGCAAATAGCAAGAGTAAACAGCCTAAGGCGCCGATTCCGCTGGCGGCGTAAGCCATTTTACGATGACCAAAACGGTCGCCCAGCCAACCGCCCAACAAGGCGAATAAAACTAAAGCAATGGTGATTGTCGCCAAAAGATCTCCGGTGAGCTTTACCGGATTTTCAGCCGCCAATACATCGCGCAGATAATATTGAGCAAAAACCTGGATTCCATAAATGGCAGTTAAATAAAAGAAACGCGAAGCGATCAACCAACCGAATGCGCGATGAACCTTCCAGTCAATACGGCGAAGATCCCGCAGCGGCTGCACCGCCTGAATAAATGTTCCCCGGTTGATCGCATCATCAGGCTGGCTCGGTAGATTAGAAGGTTTTTCCCGCACACCCACGAATGTTATCGTTGCACCAATGATCAACATTCCCATAATCAACGCCATAGGCGCCCAGGAGTTATCGGCCTGAGGATTAAAGACCCGCCCCAGGATGAGTGAGGCGAGAATTAGCCCCCACATATCCATAAAATTCTTGAAGCCGCTTGCTTGACCAAGCTGTTCACGCGGGGTTTGATCCGGCAAAAGACCTTGAAGGGGGCCATGGGCAATATTCGAACTGAACTGCAAGCCCAGATAACCCACGATGAGCCAACCTAATTCGCCTGCGCCTGCCAGCCAGGTTAAAAAAATCAGGTCAAAAGCAGTGCCCAACACGGCCAACGGTCTTCGCCGACCCCAGGCGGAGCGCCAGCGATCACTGATTGCGCCGGAAATTGGCTGCACCACCATCGCAATTATCAGGCCGCCGAAAGTGAGCAAGCCCAGGTAGGTGTTCTTAAGATGTTCCGGCGCGATTTTCAATAATATCGCCGGTAAAAGAATCACATGCAACCCATTCCACATGAATGATAATCCAACCCAGTAGGCATTCAAAACGAGAAGATCTATCGTATTAAGGCGAGTTTTCATGTCTTCCCCGGCAATTCAGCAAGAATTTTCTCCCGCAGGATGCGGCGCGCCCACTCGTCGCGGGCGTCAGCATCGAGACCCTGCGGCGGCGTCAAATGATATGGCTGTCCAAAACGTACGCATAAGCCCTGATCTTCGTAAATGCCTATCGGTTGAATATCCATTCCTAAATCGGCTAAAAGCAGGGCAAATCTTCCTGCGCCCTTAGGCAATTCTGCCACCTCTCCAGCAGGGGCAAAATCTCCGCCTTCTGGTGCCAGCCCGACCAAGAAACGCTCATGATGTTTAACGCGCTGGATAACTTCCCGCACTGCGTTCGCGCGTGCCGCAACCTCATCGGGTTTTGGCGGCATTGGAGGCATAATCGTAAAATTATAGGTGTGCGCGATGCGCCGCAATACCCAGCGACTGGCTGGAGTAATGAGCCAGCTTCGCAGTCGGTCGGGATAACGCCAGGCGGCGGTAATGATCCAATGAATGTCTTGCGGCGTCGCCGAGCTAACCGCCAGCGCAATCCACCAGGCTTGAAAACCGCGCCGGGAGTAATGATTTACGGTCAATAAACAATGCCGATCAACCACCGGAGAGCCGTAGATCTTCAGAGGCGGTTTGAGCTTGCCAACCGCGCGGCGCGCGTCCGCTTGAAAAGATCGCCTTTCCCTGGTCCACAGCGCCAGGAATAATCTGGGCGCTATGGGCCAGGGAATGGAGGAAGGGTGCAGATCCGAATAGGTCAATCGTGATCGCTCTGACTACAATTCTCAATGACAGATCATACGGAGCGGTTTCAGGGCTGCCACTTGCGCAGAAAATCCACCAATAAGCGCACTCCGAAACCTGTAGCGCCTAAACGGTTGAGCGGCGTCTCTTGCGCCTTTTTGGTCATCAGCGCCATACCAGCAATATCAATATGCGCCCAGGGATAATTGGTGAAAGCTTTCAAGAAGATCGCTGACGATCCAACCCCACCAAAGCGCCCTCCGCTGTTCGTCATATCCGCTACCAGCGAAGCGATCTTCCGCTTGTAATCATCCCATAAGGCCATAGGCCAAACTCGTTCATGGGTTGTTTTTCCGCTGGCAACCAAACGATCTTGCAGCCAATCATCTGTGCAAAATAAACCAGCGGCGACATGCTCACCTAAGGCAATTACACATGCGCCGGTAAGGGTAGCCAGGTCAATCACGGCTTTCGGTTGATATTGTTGCGCATAGACCAGAGCATCTGCCAGAATCAAACGTCCCTCGGCATCGGTGCTAATGATTTCTATGGTTAGGCCGTTGCTGGCGGTGATTACATCTGCGGGGTGATAGCCATGCGCATCGGGCATATTCTCCGTGCAGGGCATAATCCCAACGAGATGGAGCGGCAAGTTCAAGCGGGCTGCGGTTTGCATTGCGCCCATTACCGCTGCTGCGCCGGCCATGTCGGATTTCATTTCCTCCATCTTTTCTGCGGGTTTCAGCGAAATGCCGCCAGAATCAAAGGTGATCCCTTTCCCAACTAATACCACTGTATCCAGATCGGAGCGACCAGCGTTATGTTCCAGGACGATGAATTGCGGCTCTTCTCCCGCGCCCTTAGCCACAGCCAAAAAAGCGCCCATCTTGCGCTCTGCTGCCCAGGCGCGGTCTCCGACGGTGATATTCAGGCCATATTTCGCGGCGATTTGGCGTGCTTGCTCTGCCAGATAGCGGGGTGTAGCAATGTTGGGCGGCAGGTTGACCAAATCGCGCGCCAGATACACCCCTTCCATCGCGATGCTCGTCACGCGCACTGCTTCCTGCACCTCCCCCATTTTCTGCTCATCGAGTTCTACAATGGTCAATGTCTCGATCTCGCCAGGGATGTCCTTATCTTGCTGAGAAGTGTGATACAAACCAAGCGCCGCGCCTTCGATGGTAGCTTGAACAGCTTCGAAGAGTGGCAAACGCCCCGCCCCTGCTCCATGCGCCACCGTCGCGATGTGTTTAGCGCCCAGTTCGCGCGCTCTGCGCGCTCCTAATGCCATTGCTCGACGCACTTTCTCTAAATCCAGCGCATCGGCCCCGCCCAGACCAATAATCATCACCCGTTTCGCCGGGATGCTGCCGCGCGGATACAGTACCCCAACTTCTTTTTCTTTTCCGCGCAAATCCCCATTTGCAATCATCTCGCGGATCGCTCCGCCCAACGCCCGATCCAGCGCGCCAGTAGCGCCGCCTGGTTCTGTCACGCCAGCAAACAGATTGACAATCAATGTATCTGCTGTAGTTTCGTAGATATTTCCTTGAGATGCACGGTAGTTCATAGATCATCCTCGCTAATTCATGGGATTATGAAAATCAAAGAGACCCCAAAAGCCATCTCGGCTTTCAGGGTCTCAAGTTTACATAAAGCATTCAGGAGACATGGAAAAATTATATCACTTGCTTGCTTCGAGCGAGCGTGTTCATCTTTCGGTTATGGAAAAGTTCTTTATTGACATCATTCAATTAACTGAAAATCAATAGTTATTTGGCTACCAGTGTTCATAGCGCACTAAAGCGGTCAATGGTTTGCGCTCTTTCGGTCCTGGTTGATCAGCCGGGTAACCCAAGGGGGTGAAAATCAGCGGCTCAACATCGTCGGGCAAACCTAACAATTGCCGTGCTGCTTTTGCATTGAACGCGGCCACCCAACAGGTGCCCAATCCCTGGTTGGTGGCTTCCAGGATTAAATGATCCATGACGATCGCCACATCTACGTCAAGATAGCGGCGATGATCGTCGGATCGGACCCAGCCCTCCGCTGGCATTCCCACGGCGCAAATCAGCAGCGGCGCCTGGACAAACCACTCTCGATGGTAAATCTTCGCCAGTTCAGCCTGTCGCCCCTGGGTGTGGATAACAATTAATTGAAAAGGTTGACGATTCGATGCAGTAGGGGCTAATCGCGCTGCTTCGAGTACTTTTATAAGTTTCTCGTCTTCGATGGGTTTCGGTAAATACGCGCGACAGCTATAACGACGGCGGATTAGTTCGCTGTATTCCATATTTTATTTTCCTTTCGATCGAATTTGAAATTTTTCGAGCAGACACAGAAACGCCTTGTCTGTTGAGTATCATCAAGTAACTGGCAACTGATCCACCTCGACGACGTGTATTTGCCCATTTTCGGGCACCAGGGTCCAGACCTGGCTCATCGGGACGTCGCGAAAATATGCCAGCGTCACCGCAATCGCGAAGCCGTGCGAAACAATTGCTATAGTCTCATTGGGATGTCTCTCCACAATATCGTGGATTGCAGCCAACAATCGCTCCTGCACCTGGATGGCGGTTTCGCCTCCTGGCGGGGCTACTACTGCTGGATATTTTCGCCTCTGCCAGTACAAATCGCTTTCGGCGGCTTGTACATCTTTTGCGAGTTTGCCTTGCCATTCGCCCAAATGCACTTCCCGTAGTCGTGGGTCAATACGTACAGGAAGCCCCGTGACCTCGGCCAACTCCCGCGCCGTGGCGCGCGCACGCTGCAAATCGCTGGAATAGATAGCGTGGATCTGCGCTCCCCTTAACGCCTGAGCGGTGCGGCGCGCCTGTTCGACGCCGCGTTCGTTCAATGGGATATCGAGTTGCCCTTGCAGGCGACCTTCGTCATTAAAATCCGTTTGTCCATGTCGAATAAACAACAGTTGAGTCATGGCGCTTGTTCTACCTTGCTCGCAGCGGTAATTTTTTCCTGATATTCTGGTACGCCAATCATGGGCGGTCTTTCCTGCTCGGCGATTTCTTCCACTTCCAGGTATAACCGCCGGGTTTCATAGCGGATAAGTTTCATGGTTTTGTTTACCTCCTCAAGTATACTTCTCCCATAACGATTTTCGAGCTTGTGAATTACCGCCTGGATGATCGCGAAGGACATTTTGCTGAGCGATTCGATGGGTTGGTTATGGTGGACTCTCTCCTGTAAATCTACCTGAGCAATAGCGCTCAAACCAAAGCGGGTGAATGTCTCGATTAGCAGACCAATTTCAACGCCATAACCAGAGAAGAAAGGCATTTGCTCTAGAATTGAGCGCCGGCCGCCATATTCCCCCGAAAGCGGCTGAATGACGCCGGAAAGCTCTGGGTAGAACAGGTTGAGCAACGGGCGTGCTGTCAACTCGGTCACCCGCCCGCCGCCACCGGCGATGATGCGCTCGCCTACCTTAATTGGTCGCCGATAAAAGCCTTTGACAAACTGCACTTTTGGGTTGACCAGTAGAGGACCGATCAAACCATAAACAAAACGGGGATGAATATTAACGATATCCGTGTCAATCCACAAGACGATATCTCCGTGCGTTACAAAAAGGCTTTTCCAAAGTGCTTCACCCTTGCCGCGCCGGGCGCCATAGCGTGGGAGCGTTTGCTGATGGATATAAACGGGCACCCCCAAATCCGATGCAATTTGGCGGGTGGCGTCCGTCGAATCAGAATCCATTAATACGATTTCATCCAGCAACGGCGTTCGATCCATCAAGGCTTCTTTAATGGTTTGGATGACACTCCCCACGGTTTCTTCTTCATTGAGCGCTGGCAACGCCAGACTGATGGTTACGCCGCGTTCATGTTTTAGTTTCAACAATCTTTCCAGATCACTGAACTCATCGGCATGGTAGGTGTTCTCTGCAAACCATTTATCCACCAGCACTGAGATCGCCTGGCGACCAGCGGTCTCGTCATGCTCGCTGGGTGGTATGGCGCGCCGGGTTTTGACAATCATCACCGTATTTGGGCTTTCAGCCAGCAACCTTTCTGCGGTCGGCCCGAAAACGAGCGGTTCATGCGGAACAGGCGCTCTTGCGCCTAGCACTATGAGGTCATGGTCGCGCGCATAATGCAGAATATCCTGCGCGGGGTCACTGCTCTCTAGCTGCAGATGTACCACTTCGGGGATATTGCGCAAAACCTGACCAAGGCCCCGAAACGGTGCATCAACTTGCCCGATACTCACCGGCGGTGTGAAGTGTAAAGTTGTCAAATGGGCGCCAGAATGTTGGGCGAGATTCAACCCCAACCTCAGCGCCAGCTCTGCTGAAGGCCCACCGCGCAGCGCAACAAGAATCTTACCAAGTTGCTTTGATATTGGTCCCCGCACGATTGCCATATCACAGGAAACTTGATGTAAAGCCTCGTTTGGCGTAACACCCAAGGCATCGAAATCACAAGGCCATTCCAGGATGAGCAAATCTGGCTGCTCTTCCTGGATCACCTGAATTAACTCTTGCCAGGGTTCATGGGAGACGCGTAGTGTGAAACGGCCGGGAGCTGCTCCCATACCGGTGATTTCTTGAAGTTGTTTTCGCACAACTGGCCCATTCACCGCTGCTTTGCTTAGGGAATCACCCGCCTCGACGGTAACGAGACCTGCCAGAAACAACGAACGTTTTCCGGCGATCGCAATCGCTGCTTCGACCGCTGCGCTCGGCTGACATCCATAGATGACTGGCACGAGCACTTTACGAAAAATCCTTGAATCATATCTGCGTTTCATCCCGACTCCTCTAGCATTGGCGCGATATATCGCTCAAAAATACTCTCCCAGACAAAACCTTGCCGAACACGTAAACGCATATTCATTATGGGTTCGCTTCTAAACCTTTGCACTATCAATTCAGCCACTCGCTCTGGGTCATCGTCTGGAGAAAAGTAACTGGCTTGCGCGCCCGCCAGCGCCTGTAAACTCGGAATGTCGGTGCAGAAGATCGGCAAACCAGAAAGACCGGCCTCCAATATCGGTATGCCAAATCCTTCTTCGCGGCTTGGTAGCAACAATGCATCAGCGAGGCGATAAAAATCGGCAATGACTTCGTCTGGCAAGAAGTCTTCCACCTCCTCTGCCAGGAACCAAACAACGCCTTCCAAATCCAATTCCTGGCGAAGCGCCCGTAACTGATCTAAATATGCTACATTTTTGGGATTGTGAGGTCCCAATGGGCCGGTGACCAGCAAACGCACCTGCGGCATTCGCTGTCGCAGCGCTGTCGTGCTATACAAAGCGAGTTCAATATTTTTTCGCGGCGTGAGTCGTACCGGCAGCAATAGCAATGGCGCAGCTTCCATCAGCTTTAATCGCTGGATCAATTGACGGGTAATCCCTTCGAGCTTGAAGAAGCGAGCAATGTCTATCCCATTGGGGATGACCCGAATGCAGTCTGGGGAAATGTCCAGCAGATGAGCTAATTCGTCGCGGCGTTGCTCCGAAACGACCACGTGCTGCGCACCTTTCCACTCATCCTTGAGCAGCGACCAGGGATAACCGGAATGAATCTCGGAGCGATAACGCGGCGTGGTATATGCCAAATCGTGATGCCAAAGGATCAAGCGCGGCGCGCCCGCCTCGCGCCACAGCGAGTGGATCGCGGCAGTGAAGGCTAAGTTCTTATGCAGCGAAGCCACATTATGAGCGATGACAACATCCGCCCAATTGAAATGCGTTTTCAGTGCGCCTTTCAAGTCGTTAACCAACGTTTCGAACTCTTTGGGAATCTGTCCCTGATCCAGATCCGCTTTGAGCGCTAGTACCTTCGGGTGGAGCGAATCGATCTCCGGTATTAGGAAGAATTCGACCCGTGGATCGGTTTGCGCGCCGCGACCAGCCAGGATGCGCACCGAATGTCCAGCGCCAGCCATTAGACGAGCATGGCTGTTGATCACGCTTTCCACACCTCCCACCACAGGCGGCGCGGCGTAGTGCAATAGAATCACTTTCATTTGACTATGGCTTCCTTTGTCGCTTGAATAGCCAACTCAATGAAGATCGCTGAAGACCAGCCAAATATCGGCGCTGCTTTGGGGGGAATTTCGCCGTTTTCTGGGTGGTAATATTCGTAGATATCCGGGTGGTTAGAGATCATTTCTAATGTTTTACGCCGCAATTCGTTCGCCAGTTCAACACGCCCGCATCGGCGCAGCCCCTCGATCAACAGATAGTTGACATTCGTCCAGGTTGGACCACGCCACATTTGAGTAGGGTTATATTTTGGATCATCCAGCGCAACTGTAGGTACAGGATAACGTGGCCAAAACTCTCTTTCATTGACCAGATGAGCAATCAAACGATCCAATATGTGAGGCGGCATTCGCCCGGTAATAAGTGGGAAGAGGCTGAAAGGCGTCTTCACCTGCACTGGCTGTCCTAGACGCCGCGCCCAGAATAAGCCGGACGATTCATCCCATAATATTTTCGTCATCCGTGTTGCAATCTCATCTGCCAGTTTTGCCCATTGACGCGCCATAGATTCTTCACCTATCTCGCGCGCAATACGACTCAACGACTCGCATTGAATACACAGATACGTATTTAGGTCCGGCGATTCCACGGGCATGCCTTCATCCCACAACGGGCTGTCGTCTAAACCGGACGAAAATGGGTGGGTGTATTCGCATAAGCCATTGTGATCCAGATCGTTTTTCTCGAACCACCAATGGTTCCAACGAACCAAAGGTTCATAGATCTCTTCCAGAAATTCGCGATCCTGATTGGTTTGATACAGCTTCCAGGCTGCCCAGGCGATCAGTGGCGGCTTGGTTACATCTGCCTCTATGGGAAAATCCAGGTGAGTGACCACGCCTTCATCGTGAACTGCATCGGGCAGCATCCCGTCTTCGCGCTGATGATCTATCAAGATGCGCAACTGATCCTGCGCCAGCCGCGGCTCAACGTAGCGATAGGCAAGAGCATGAAAATACGCGTCCCATGACCACACACCCAAATAATAGAACTTAGATGGTGTCATCGCTTCGCGGGTGGTGTAATAACGGGTTGAGATTAAACCTGCGCGCATCACCCACCAGGCAAAAGCGTACTGAGCTTGATAAGCCTCGTCCACCGGTGGGACTGCCGCAAACCAGGCCTGCCAGCGTTGAGTAGCAGCATCCAGAACGCTTTGCACACTTGGAATATAGCGGTTATAGCCCAGGCGTGGGGTGATGTTCAACAACATTGCCTGGCATCCATCCGATTCGACGACCAACCGAACGCGCTGGATGCCTTGATCGGGGTGATCCAGCTCATTGCGTAAAATTTTTGCATTGGTCGTATAAGCAATGTTCCGGCGAATCTCACCCGTGATGTGCATCACCCCACCGCGTCGATCAGTCTGCGCCTGATCAACATTAGCTTGAAAAGATACCCCGACTTTTCCGGTCGGCAGGCAAATCATCAACGTCTCGCTGTCCAGAAAGGTCAGAGAAAACTCCCCTTTACTGGTGTGACAATTGATCTGATGAGGATAAGTCGTCAGGTGTAACTCCAGTGGATTCTCGCGCTCATCTGTAAAATAGAGCTTTTCGATCATCGGTGGACGCTGTCGATATGCAGAGAGCTGACCGCTGCGCTTAAACCATCGTTCTGCCAGCCGGATAGAAAAGTGCCCATCGTTCTGATAGACTAACAAGCGTGATCCTCGCTCGGTAAACGGTATCTCGCGTAAATTGATACGATTTCGCAATAACTCTAAATACCCTGTGCTCATAAATTAATCACTTAACCTTCCCCGAAACATTCGGAGAGCAGAGTTTTTAGGTGTCTCTCCAAAACGGTATAAGAATAATGACGTTTCGCCAGTTGGAAGTTGTGTTCGCTCATCTCCTCTGCCATGCCGGGGTTTAGCAATACGTTGCGTGTGCGCTCGACTGTCTCTTGGGTGATGTAACCATCGAATTCGATCACCTTGAAGCCTTTCGGCTTAATATCAATGGCGAAAATCGAGTAATTATTGACCACAATTGGCTTTCGATAGCATATTGCCTCTAAAAACGCGTTGCCAAAGCCCTCTATCGTGGACGGATAGGTGACCAAATCCGCCTGAGGATATACATCCCACAAAGAGTAGATCTTCCTCCCGTCGGGCGTCATCCCGCGGTGCTCACGGATGATGTCGGCGACGAAATTTACCCGCACATTCAACAGTCGTGCGTAATCCTTTACGCGCTGTTCATATTCAAACCCCTCATCGTTGGAGGCGTGTGAGATAATCAGGCGGGCGCTCATTTCCAGGCGGTGTGTCAATTCAATGGCATGTTCAATGCCTTTACGTTGCACCACTCGCGTCGGCTGAAGCAGGAACTTCTCATCAGGCTGAAGCCCCAGCGCAGGGCGCAAATCATCTGCGTAATGATCCACCGGGGCTGGAGGCCGTTCAAAATCCATCACATTCGGTATCAAATGGCTGGAGATGCCTGTGCGTAAACTGAGCTGGTTGGCCGCCGAAGAATTTATCACCACATGGTGAATAAACGGCAGATGTGGAGGAAAAGCCATATTCAGGTAATCCCACACACTGTTGACCAGGAACTTCTTTCTCTCCCAGAAGAAATCATGATGGTGGGCTATGGTAGGAAAACCGGTTTCGGAAATAAATTCCGTAATAGCCAAGCCCAACGGAATGTTCAAAGGGATGGCTAAAGCGTTCTCGACTAATAACAAATCAACATCAAAGATTTCAACAAATCTGCGCAGGCTTTCTTTCAGCATTTCCGCGATGCGATGGATGCGGCTTGTGATTTCCGCGGGGCGTGTGGGGAAATTAAATACAATTTGATTGATCTCCTCGATCTCAGGATGCTTGAAGTTCGCTTCTGGGACGATAAAACTGCGTTCTTGCGGCTGTGCAGAAGCGCCAGCAAAGAAGAAACAGGTATGACCCAGCCGCTCCAGAACTTCTACCCACTTGACCGTTTCGAGCGTGACGCCATCGGTGTCATCGAAGCGCGTAGAAACAAAACCAATACGCCGAGGAGTTTGATAGTTAGAGGGTTTCATAAAACCTCGTAGAAATTGCGAACCAACTCCTGCTCAGTATCGCAGCAGTGCAGCAGCCAACCCCAATGCCGGCATTTCATTAGCTTCAAGCAGATAGACCTTCCCGCCATCCCGTAAGGTCCTCACCGCCGCCAGATCTAACAGGTCTCGACTGTCTATATCAGACTCTGCGTTAAACTCCACTTGACCCGAAGCAGAGTCAAACCATCCCCATTGCTGAGCATCCTTTACTAAGAACAAGGTATCCACTCGCCCGTGCTCCGCGGCAACCAGTATATCCTCAATCTGAATAGCGCATTTGGCGGGTTCAGCCACTACTGCACTCTGAAGCGCTTTAAGTTTTTCACGCCGCTCCTGTTCGAAGATTGGTTGAACAATTTTCCAAGCGCGTTGATGGAGCGCTTGTGGGTTAGCTTCATCTGGGTTGCTTTCGATGCCCCTAGCGAGTAAGCCGCGGTAGCCGTTTGCTTTTTGATAAATCGGATGAAGATAATCCACCGCCGCTAAAATCATAGGCGCTGATTGATCGGCGAGTATTTTCTGAAGGCTTTCGTTCACCTTGTAAAAATAACGCAACAGATTGGTCTTGAGCGCATCCGATAAGTCTCCGTGACCATGGAATACCGCCTGGCGGGAACCACTTCCTGGGCTGGCTGTGCTGGTGTGATACTGGATTTGCTTCCCAGGTTCATCGAACTGTAGTGCTTCCTCAATGCTGCGCGGTATGTCTTGTAGCTCTAATTCCTCAACGTTTGAGCGGCTACATTGCAACAGACGCACCCGATTCTGACTGATTGCTAGAATGTAGAACTGTCCATCACCGGTCAAGAGAGGCATCAACGGTTTTAGATAATAACGATAACCAGTAACGACCAACTTCGGGAATTTTATAGGGGCGCTGATGGTTTGAAATTCTCCTGGGGCAAGAAAGATCGCCAGCCCATCGCTCAAGTGCGACCAAAAACGACCATCACCCATTAACCGTTCAGCAGGTTCGATCAACGCAGCGATTTCCCTGGGGCGAACATCTCTATCGCTAAGTTGACGCTCAACATCCTTCAAAAGACCTTTTAACAGCAACCGATCGTGTTGCCAATCCTGCAAAGAATACTCAACCGGCAGATATATTGAGACACAGGTCGCGTCTCGCCTCTCGGCCATATGGATGATTTGCTCATGAGTGATGATACTCATCTAATATTTCTCCTAATCATTAATTCTCAACCTTAACGGTCAGCCAGA
>DYGV01000067.1:7589-19784 GCA_020724505.1 Anaerolinea thermophila | reverse complement strand
CCATATGAAAGGGATTATCCGCATTCAAGAGACCGCTGGTCTCCGCCAGATTTATATTGATAATGCACCTGGTCAAAATGATGAGAAAGATATTTTATCGTACATGGCTTGGGATCTCCTAAAGGCTCATTATGAGTGAAACCCTGGCTTCTGTAGTAAAAGTGCGTCAAAGTGGAGTGCGGTCGATCAATGTTGAGTTTGATCTGTATGATCGAGCTGTTGCCCAGGGATATGTATTGACTGCACAGGTATTGAGGAGCTTAGCGCGCATTCTGGACGGTGTGACAGGAAGGTCACCTTCCCGCGCCTGGACGCTCACAGGTCCTTATGGCTCGGGGAAATCCTTTTTTAGCCTGTTCTTGATGAACCTAGTGGGCGCTCAAGAGCCCGCTCACGAGACAGCCATCCAACAATTGAGATCTGTTGATCCGCTGCTGAGTGAGCAGGTCGAAGCGGCAGCCAATCTGATTGCTTCAAAGGGATTGCTTCCTGTTCCAATTACAGGTTATCGAACCTCTCTTCAAGAGTGTCTCCGACATGGGCTGCTACAGGCACTGCAACCTTATACTTGGTCGGACGAAATTCGGCTTGCCCTTGTAGAACTTAGCAAACAACCGCTGAACAACGAAAGCCGCTGGTATACACAGGTCGTGCAACGCCTGCTTGGCGCGGTTACGCGACCCGAGTTGGGGTTTAGTGGCATCCTGATTATCTTTGATGAAATGGGAAAACCTTTAGAGTATGCCGCTGCCCATACTGTGGACACGGATATCTATCTACTCCAGGAAATAGCAGAATTTGCTAATCGATCTGGTGATAAGCCTCTCGTCTTTATCGGTATCTTACATCAAGCTTTCGAGCGCTACGCGTCTTTCCTGGATAGTTCCACGCAACGCGAATGGGCAAAAATCCAGGGTCGTTTTGAAGATATTGCATTCCAAGAATCACCTAATCAGCAAATGCGATTGCTGGTCAATGCGTTGGAAATTTCTCTTAAGGATCCGGGTACGCTTGGGTCGCTACTTATGCAAAATGCTAGCCAAATGATCGAAAGCGGCTGGTGTCCACCGATGATGCGAGCTGAGGAATTTGCCGAACTGAGCATAAAGGCATATCCGTTGCACCCCTCTGTCTTGGTGGCATTGCCGTATGTTTTCCGCCGTCTGGCGCAGAATGAACGCTCCATATTCACCTTCCTAGCATCACATGAACCTTTGGGCTTTCAATACTTCCTGCAGACGCACAAGGTGCCAGAATTTTTCCGACTGGCGGATGTGTTCGATTATTTGACGATAAATTTTCAATCGCGCTTGTATGCTTCGGGTAGAGCGCATGTGTTGACAGAAACAATAGAGCGATTAGACAATGCACCCGATCTAGAGCCTATTGAAGCTGATGTGCTCAAAACCATTGGCTTATTATCGTGGTTAGGCGAGGCCAGCCATCTGCAAGTGAACGAACCTGTCTTATTGGCCGCGATGCGCTCGGACATTTGTTCTGATAAGGATTTGCGCCAGGCACTGCTGTCTTTGACAGAAAAGAAGCTGATCATTTATCGGCGCTTTAACCAGACCTATACCATCTGGCAAGGCAGCGATGTGGACATCGAAGAACGCTTGGAACAAGCCAGCCGCAAGGTCAGCAGCGCCTTCAGCCTAGCGGAAGCTGTGCAACGTTATCTGCCACCGCGCCCATTGATTGCCCGTCGTCACAGTTACCAGACTGGCACGCTGCGCTATTTCAATGTGCAGTATATAGACGCCAGCAATCGCAACCAGATTGCGTTTAATCCAGGTTCAGGTGCCAGTGGATTGATTTTGATTTGCCTGCCAACGAACTTTGCCGATGTGGAGGCGTTCATCCAATGGGCGGAACAACCACCGCTGAGCCAGCGGAGAGAGATTGTCGTCGGCATCGCAGAGCGCACTGCGCGTTTGGCAGAATTGCTTCAGGAGTTGCGCTGCCTGCATTGGGTGGAAGATCATACCCCGGAATTGTCAGGAGATCTAGTGGCGCGGCGAGAGCTGCGGACGCGGTTAGCTGCCGTAGAGGCTTTGATCCAAAATGAATTGGAACGTTCCATCAGCCCGCATCGCCTGAGTGATGTCGCCAACGCCCGTTGGTTCTATCGAGGCAAACCCATAAAGCTTCGATCCCATCAAGGTCTGACTCACTTGGTTTCCCAAATCTGTGATGATCTCTACTCTCAGACCCCGTTCTTGAGAAATGAGCTGATCAACCGGCGAGCGTTATCCTCCCAAGGCGCAGCCGCCCGGCGTAACTTGCTCGAAGGTATGCTGCAACAGGTAGATAAAGCCAACCTTGGGATCAAGGGTTATCCACCTGAACGCAGCATGTATGAAAGTCTGCTCAAAGCCAGTGGATTGCATCGCCAAGAAGGGCAAGAGCATTGGATATTGGCGGATCCGCCTGCGGTGGACCCCTTGCGCATACGCCCGGTATGGGAGGCAATTGCAGATTTCATCTTCCAGCCCCCGGTTGAGCCTCGCCTGGTATCAGATCTGTTCACCCGCCTGAGCCAGCCACCCTATGGCTTGACCGAAGGCGTAATGCCAATATTCTTATGCGCCTTCTTGCTGGTCCACCAAAATGAGACAACCTTTTATCGGGAAGGTTCCTTGCAGCCCGAACTTGAGATCGCCGATTGGGAGGTGTTGCTGCGCCGACCAGAGCTGTTTGCCATAGCAGGTTGCCGGATCGAAGGCCCACGCCGGGCAATCCTGGAGCGCTTTGGACGGGGGCTAGGAGTAGAACCTGCAGTCATGCCGGTCGTGCGCGCCCTGATTCGCAATCTAAAAACCCTGCCAGAATACGCCTGGCGCACCCAGCGCCTGCCTCCGGAGGCACTGGCTGTGCGACGAACGATCGAAACCGCTCGGTCGCCAGAACGATTGCTCTTCCACGACTTGCCGGAGGCGCTCGGTTTGACGCCTTTTGATGAAAATGCTGTAGATGCAACATTGGTAGAGCTTTACTTCCAGCATCTGAACGCTGCCTTGCAAGCATTGGTAAATGCAACTCCGCGCTTGCGCGAGCAGGCGCGCGACCAGTTCTTAACTGCCTGCGCGCTGCCCACGGGAGAAGCCGGTTGGCAGGAGTTTCTCTTGCTTGCCGGCGAATTGATGCCACGCGCCACCAATCCTGCCTTGCAGCCGCTCTTGCGCCGCGCCGTGGAGACGCCAGACTCACGCGCAGCCCTGGAGAGTGTGTTGGCGCTGATTGCCAGTCGTCCTCTACGCACCTGGACCGACCTGGACGCTGACCGCTTCAGCGACCAGGCGTACTACCTAGGGGAGTTGGTTCGCCTCGAGCGCAATGGAAATGCGCCAACCTTGGACCTTCCTCCAGAAAAGCGCCAGCGCAGCCAGGAGCTGGCTGCTCATCTGCAACATTACCTGGCAGAGCTTGAGAACGATCCGCAAGTTTTGGAAAACGCCTTGCGGCTGGCGATCCAGGAAATTCACGCCCACGCAAAGCGCTCCTGACCAACCTGAAAGTTGCTTGGAGGTCACTTTATGCTACAATCTCAATGCCTGCTTGATGTTACCCGGAACAATTTATAAGTGATGCCCGATCCGTCCAACACCCAGCCCGTCCGACATATCCTCTCGCTCTCAGGTGGCAAAGACAGCACCGCCCTGGCGATTTACCTGCGCGACCGCATCCCGGATATGGAATATGTTTTCTGTGACACAGAGAAAGAGCTCCCAGAAACCTATGAATACTTAAAGAAACTTGAAGTTTATCTGGGAAAGCCTATTATTTATCTCAAGCACGATGGACGAGGGTTTGACGAGTTGCTACTTGCAAGGAGGGGCTTCTTACCATCTCCTCAGGTACGATGGTGCACCGAGCACCTCAAAATAAAGCCGTTTGAAAAATATGTTGGAGAGGATATTTGCTATAGCTATATTGGAATTCGAGCAGATGAAACTCACCGGAAGGGTTACATCTCAACAAAGCCAAACATTATTGCGAAGTACCCTTTTGTCGAAAATGGCTTTCGGAAGGAGGATATTTTTCGCTTATTAGAAGAAAGTGGATTGGGATTGCCAGCTTATTATAAATGGCGATCAAGATCGGGTTGTTACTTCTGCTTTTTCCAACAAAGGATAGAATGGGTAGGATTGCTGGAAAATCATCCTGATCTATTTCAAAAGGCTATGGAATACGAACGTGAAGAGGGAACATCAAGTTTACGTTACACATGGTCCTCCAGAGAAAGCTTGAGTGAGTTAAGCCAACCTGAGAGAATATTGCAGATAAAGCAAGAGAGTCAACGCCGTCTTCAGACGAGATCATTGCAGCCAAATCTATCACTGACCCAAATATTTAATGACGTTGAATCCGGCGAAGATGGATGCTTGATTTGTCATCTATGACATAATCCTGTTGAACTGTCTGTAAAGTGGGCAAAGCATGATAAGCCAACATGATAGAGAAGAAATCTCAGGTAATACTTATCGTCTAGGAGTCACTTTTCATAGGACTTTTAGCTTAAATCGCCCGTCAATTGCGAAAATCGTTCAGCTGGTAAAAGAATTGGGGGATAAGACACCTATAGGGCGGAAAACTATTAGGCAGATGACAAATCTGGGAAGCATCTATGTTGAGGCGATGCCTCGATATGCTTATGGGGCAGGTTTATTGGACAGAGGAAATCACTTAACTAAGTTTGGCTCATTTATATGTGATCACGATCCATTACTAGAGAATATTGTTACTCAATGGCTGATCCATTACCATCTTAGTGCTCCCCATGGCCCCGGTCCATCTTTTTGGCATGATTTAGTAGTACATCGTTTTCTCCCCGGAGATGAGTTTACACATGCGCAAATATCCGCTCAAATTCAGCAATTCGTTGCATCTGTTCGGGAAAAACCTCCTCGAAAAGAAGATGCGGATAGTTCAGCTACTGTCTTCATTAACTCTTACACAAAATCGGATGGCTTGAGATCTATAGGTATTTTAGAAGAAATAAAACCCAAATATTATCGCGTTCTAGACCCTGATCCACCGTCTCCTTGGGTGGTAGCCTATGCCTTGCTAGATTTCTGGAAAGCCCACTTTCCCAACCGGACCACTATCAATTTGAACGATCTGTATGGTGAAAATGGGTTAACCAGCCTCTTCATGATCAGCAAAGGTCGGCTGAACGCCATGCTAGAAGAGATGCAGCGGGAGGGCATGCTGGAACTGTACCGCATCGCTCCTCCTTACCAGGTGGTTCTGCTGGCTGCCGACGAAATTCCAATTTTGGAGAAGCTTTATGGCGTTGGGAACCCCGGCTGAAGTGGTGGCTTTGTTGCGCTCGCATCTGCTGCGGGTGCGCACAGCCCTATGGCTGATGCCAATGGTTTATCTCGGTCGCGAGGAAGAAGAAGCGGTGCGCCTGCGTCTGGAAGCCGCTGATCTGCGCCAGGTGTGGTTAAAAACCTTGCCGGAAGGAACGAAATTCATCGGCTTGTCGCCGGAAAGGCTTCTGGATAAATTGGACCACATTACCGAGCAGCCAGGGACGAGTGATTGCGTGTTGGTTTATAACATAGACCTATTCCTGGCGCGCTTACGGCAGGCAGAGCGCCAGACGTTCTGGGAGGGTTTGTTCACCTCTTTGCCGCATCGCCAACGCGGGTTGCTGGTGGTGATGCCGCAACGCGCCAGTGATTTGCTTCCCACGCCAGACCAGTTGACCCTGTGGGAACGGGAGGGACGATTGGCAGGAACATTTTTCGCAGGTTAGGAGGGAACTATGCTGATTAAAGACCTGGTTGCCATTGATGAGCACGCCGAGTTTCGCAATGATGTGCAGCTAAGCGATTACGACCGACCGGAAACAAACCTGGCTTTGCTGCGCAGTTATCTATTTACCGACACCGCGCCTCGAGAGCAAGAGTCGTCGGCATCCCTGCTGCGCATGATCACCAACGCATTCTCAGATGCGCGCACCAAGAATCGTTTTGCCGTGATCGCCAACTATGGTCATGGCAAAAGCCATCTGGCTTTGGTGATCGCCAACTACTTCGGAAAGCCGTACAAATCGGAAGAAATGCGCACCATCTTGGGGAAAATTGCCCAGAAAGTGGACCCAGCGCGCGCCGCCTATTTCCAGGAATTCCGGCAAAACCACCCAGAATACCTGGTTGTCCGCCTGCGCGGCGATGCGCAGCGGACGCTGCGCGAACAGTTCGTCACCAATCTGGAGCAGGTGCTCAAGGAGCATCAAGCGACCCGCAGCGTTCAATTGCCGTTTTGGTACCAGACGGCTGAAAACTGGCTGAGCGGGTTGAGCGCAGAAAATGTGGTCAAAGCCAACCAATTCCTAGAGCAATATGACAGAGATATCCCACAGCTGTTGCAGGATATTCGCCAGCGGTGAGATAGCGCCTATGATCAATGCCGGCTTTTGCACAAACACCTGCACGGCACGCTACCAGATTTTGGCGGCGAGGTGAGCTTGCGGGAACTGATCAACTGGGTAGCTGGAAAGTTTTGCGGCGACGGTAAGCCGTTGGGGGGAATATTGGTGCTCTTCGATGAATTTAGCCTGTATATCCAGCGCTATGCGCAGCGGAACGCAGCTGGAGAGCTGCAAGACCTCTTGAATGGCATTCAAGACCAACAAGGCAAGTCGGTATTCCTGGCTTTTGCCCAACAAGACCCCAAAACGATCGCCCAAAATGTCATGAAGGGAACGCAAGGTCTAGAGAGCCTGGAAAAAGAACTCTCCCGCATTGAACGCAGTCCCAAGCTTTACTCATTGATGGAAAGCGTGATTGATTCGTATCTCACCCAGCCGGAAGAAAAATGGCGCGAACTGCGTGCCGATCCACGGGCGCGGGGCCCCCTGGCACGAGCTTCGGATTTGACCATGGAGCTGTTCAGCAAACGCTATGAAGAGACGCTTCGCTGGGACACCGAAAAGTTCGATGAAACGGTAACGAAGGGTTGTTTTCCGCTTCATCCATTGACTACCGCCTTGCTCTGCGATCTGCAACTACAGGCGATTCCCAGGGCTGGAAATCCGCGCACGGTGCTGGGTTTTGTTTTTGAGCAAATCAATGCTAAGCAAAATCAACCTGCTCTCAATGATACGCAAATCAACTGGGTGCTGCCAATCAACCTGGTGGAATATTTTGGAGATTACTTGCCGGAGAATGTTTTCCAGCTCTACGAGAACGCCCGGCGCATCCTGGGGTCAGAGGCTTCACCTGATGATATAGCCCTGCTGCAAGCATTGCTGCTCCAAGAAGCGGGTCGTTTGCCTGTGCACAAAGATACCCAGCTTCGCTTCCTGGCGGAAGCTGCTGGGATATCTTCGCTTGACAAAGCTCGTCAGCATTTGAAAATGCTCACCGATCGAGGGTGCATACGCTTCGACCCGGCCACGAAGATGAACGGCTTTTTATCGGTGTCTGCCAACCCGCGCCGCCTGGAGGAGATGCTGAACCAGCGTTTGGAAGGCAAAATCCTAACCCAAGAATTGCTAAAAAGTCTTAACCAAGAAACCACAAAACCAATCGCAGTCGATATTAGCTGGGGACACCCTGCCGATTGGCAAGCAGAGGAGATGATACTCACCAAAGAATTCTTCACGCCTCAACGGCTGCGTGAAATCGTCCCGTCTTTTAAAATCACCTATGGTAATGAGCTACAGGAAGGCAAGCGGGGAGGCGTGGTATGGCTTTTAGCTCAAGATGAGGACGATGTAAACTGGTTCCGATCGAACGCGGCAAAAATCTTAAGCGAGGCTTACCCAGGCGATAATCCGCCACCCATAATCCTGATGTTGCCGCAGAAGCCTTGCCCAGAAGTGATTCAGGATTATTTACGCCAAAAAGAACTCGAGAAATTCTCCGTGTCCGATCGTAAAGAAGTTGGCGTTGACGTATATGAATATGAAAAATCGCGCCTGGCGAAGGCGCTTGTTTCGGATATGGCGGCACTGCGCGGGGATACCCTTAATTATCGCTCCCTGCCCCGCACGCCTAATACCTGGATTGCGCCTGCCGCATATCTTTCCCCTTTGCAAGCCCTGGGGAGGGTAAGTATAGAGCAGATACTCAAAGAGTGTTATCGCAATGCATATCGTTTTAGCCCTCCTGAATTTTTTACTCAGTATTCTGTGGTTGGAAAGGGACAAAACAAGTTGCGCGACGCCACGCGCATGATTGCCGCAGCATTACTGCGCAACAGCCTGGGAAGTAATCGCGAAGCGATAACCGTAAACCCAGTGGCAAAGGATTTGATTGAAAAATTCCTATGGCATCGCTGGCGGATACTCACTGCCGATTATCGAATCCAGGAACCCGAGGACCAGCGCATTCTTGAGGGATGGAATAAATTGGAACAGCAGATTCCCGCTGGATCACGCGATGTCCAAGTGTGCGAAGCCTTGCTGACGTTATTCAATCCGCCGTTTGGGTTTGACTATAACACGGCAACGTTGTTATTGTGCGCTTGGATTGGTTATCATATGCACGACCTGGAAATCAATCTATTGGGTCGGCTTGCGAAACTGGATCAATTGGCAGATATGTTATCTGACGGCAGTAAAAAATTCATTCAGCAGATCTGTTGCACACAGCCCCTTGGTATTTCACGACGGGACAAAGGGCAAATCATACGCGAGATCAAAGCTCTGATCGAGCACGCCAACCGGGAATCATTTAGTCAGGAGGAGGCGCGGGAGGCGATCACCAAGCTGCAGTCCTTCTGTACGGACCCGGGCGCCCAGCCGGATTTGTGTGAAAGCGCTTCTCAGGCAGCAGAGAATTTGAGCACAGCGCTGAAGCTCGCTGAGGATTATGATCAAAAGGCAAGCGCAATCACTTTGTCAATCCGGGAAGAACGCAATCTTGGCAATTTCATCAGCTTGCAGCACTGCATCTCTGATTTACCCCACACAGGAAATGTGCAGTGCACCACCCCCAATCCTGTACAGTTACACCAAGAGTGGCATAGCCGATTGGATGAGTTGGTGGAAAACGAATGCCGAAGATTGGAAGACATCCAGCGCATCGCGCAAATTGAGCTGCATCAAAAACAATTGAACGACCTGAAGAACCAGCTCAAGAAAGCTAAATTAGCGGAACATGTCAAGCGAGTGGAAACCGCTTTGCAAACGATCTCCGAACGCGCTGAGGAACTCGCCGCTCAGGAACGTGAAGCGCCAATCCAGGTGGAGATCCGTTCAATGGATCCAAAGGCGCAGCTAAAAACTTTGTATGAATATCGCCAGCGATTAAGAGAGATGAGTGGCTGTTCTCTGGATACACTAAAACTGCGCGATGTGCGCCTGGATCTAATTGAACGCGAGATCAATCAATTGGAAACTTTTGCCCAGGGTCTCCAAAGCGCAGCCGGAAACCTGAATACGGTTCAGGATATCAGGCATTGGCAACAGCAGTTTTTGCGCCAGATTGACCGGTTTCAAGAAACTTCTTACCAGAAGGATCTCGAATCAGCCAATGATCTAGTTGACCGAATCCAAACACTAATTGAAGAAGTAGAAACATTCGCTCGAAGGGTACCAACTAATTTCCAGGAGGCTTCCTCGATGGTCAGGCGGCTGGATCAGATCTTGGAACGTGCAGAGCCTTGGGCTGGCTCCGCTCAGAAACAATTGATCATAAACGCTCGCCAAGCTGTCGATCAATACGTCCGGCAGAAGATGAATGAAGCTCATCAATGGTACCTGGCGCTCGAAGACGACTTTAGTAAGGGTGCAATTGTTCGGGTCGCTGAAAAGCTAAAATCGCAACCGTCATTCTTGCAGGAAACTGATAAATCTAAGCTAGCTGATCTGGCTGACCGATTACAGCGACAAATGGACAAGGATATAATCATGCAGATCGAAGCGCAATTCCGCCAGATCACGGATCGTACTTTGCGTCAGCAATGCATCGATCGGCTCAGGCAGATCATGGATGAGTAGATTCATCGGAGGGTGATGGGCATGGTAGAAGTCTTGCTTGACCGCGAGGGAGATGCATCACTACCATTGGGTTATCGGCTCGTAGAAAGCGAAGTGGAATTTTTACATTGTCCAGGCTTGAGCCAGAACCTCATGATTCGCGGGGAAAAACTATGCAACTGGGCTGAGGTATTTTATCGGGCACGAGGGATATCTTGCCAGGAAGTAATATCAGTCAAAAGAGAAATCCGGTCGGTTTGCTCCCACTTAAGCGATGAGCACATACAAGCGTTGATGGGACAATTGGGTGAGAGGTTGGATATATTACGGCGTCCATTGACGATACAGGCGCTGCTACAAGCGCTGTATCCCGCCACCATCTGGAATACACCGCTGTCGGTACGTCATGCTGCCTCATGGCTGTTGTGGTTGTTCCACGAGGATCCGGCTGAGCATGTGCAACCTTTGCTGCGAAGGATAGGCGAGCTGTGGCTGTCGGAAGCCAGGCACGAAGCGCGGGAGGTTTATAAAGCCAGTAGCCGTCAGGATGCCCAGAGGTTGCTTGAGGATTGGCTGGGAATTGGCGACCGTTCCGCTGTGCCAATGGTGGAGGAGTTTCCTCATAGTGTGCCAGATGCGTTGCAGGAGAAAGCTCGCCAGACTTGGACAAAGCGCATTATAGAAAGCCATGGCGCATTTTTTGAGCAGATCGAAAAGCTAAATATTCCATTCAGCCTTAAAAAATTAGCAGCCAAAGAAACTAGACGCTATTATGTCAAGAATTATGGCGAGCTGACCATACCACGCCTTAACCAACTGATCCCATACTTGTCAGAAAGTGAGTTGAATCAACTCCGCCAATATATAGCCCCCCAGGAACCTGGTCAAGTCCCAGAAGAGCCTGTAGATGTTCTAAAATGGTTTCGTCAACGCTACTTGCCCTATCGTGAGTGGCAGCACCAACGGGCTGATATTGAAGCAAAAGATAAAGTTCAACAATCTGCTCGCCAGTTTGCTATCTGGTATCTAGATTCTTACCCAAAAGCATTGGCTGGAGCTAGTTTGAAAAAATGGATTAGCTTTAACAAAGTAAATGAGCTGAATTGTGGAGAAAACTGCCTGATGCTTTTGGTGGTCTTGGATGGATTGCATGCGACGGATGCACGATACTTGCTGCAGTCTATCCGCAGCCATACCCAGCGGCTGGACATTGTGGCTGAGGATTTTGCTTTTACTACCCTGCCTACAATTACTCAATTTGCCAAAGAAGCCTTGTTTCGAGGGGTTCCGCCCATCAAGGTTCCCTACGTGGAGCCGGTGGGAGAAATTCTTCCAGAAGACAAATCACCAGCTATTAAGTTGGCAAGTGGGCAACACAGAGGAATATTTCTATGGCGAGTGCTTGAACCTGATCGTACCTATCATCAGCAAAACAAATCAGAGAATCTGCGCCAAAAAGTGGAAGGGTGTTTGGAGACGATCGCGCTCATCATCAACGAGATTATTGAAACAATCCCGGATCACATCTTCGTGCAGATTGTGATTACTACGGATCACGGCAGATTGTTAGGACGGGCTGTCCGTACTATTCCCGTTCCAGAAAAGATGAAAGGCCATGGGCGGGCAGCATGGGGTGAAACATCGAAAGATTACCCGGCGAGTGGGTATATCATAGAGGACCAATTGGCATATTTGTTTGCTGAAAGTTTTGGCCTCTCTGAAGATGTGGTTATCCCGCTTGATGAGAGTGCTTTTCTAGGAAATGATGATCGCGCTGGAAGCGAAAACTACCCACACGGTGGGATATTTCCGGAAGAGATTATTGTGCCATGGATTGTTCTAACGCGGGATTACGTCAGGCCAAATGTTGAGATAACCATCAAGGGACATGGCAGAGCCAGGCGCGGCGGCACCTTACAAATTCATATCCTCAATCAGAGCGATATTGAACTGACTTTGAATGAAGCAGAGATATCACTTCGTAATGACATGAAGATTAGACTGCAATTAGAAGCGCCTATCAGGCCATATTCCGAGATAACTCATAGTGTGGATCTTGAGCCTTGGCCTTCACCTGCCGAAGCGAAAATCGCTAAAGCTGTTGCCCGATTAAGACAGCCCAATCAGATGCAATTTGATTATCCCGCTGTTATCGAAATTGAGAGCGAGGATATTTATGTTGAACAAGAGAATATATTGGAGGATCTAGCGTAATGGACTTTCAACCGATCCAGGAACATAATGAGACCTCCGAAGTA
>DYGV01000067.1:0-7579 GCA_020724505.1 Anaerolinea thermophila | reverse complement strand
ATCCAGCTCAGTGAAAAAGTCAGCCGCGTTTTTGGCGGTCTGGCAATCGATAAAAGACGATTGCCTGCCAGCCAACTCCAAAAGAGAGGAGTTCCCGCCTATGTTGGCGAATGGATCCTAGATACGATTGTTCCAGGAAATGGTGAATTAACTCCAGATGAAGCGACAAAAGTTCAGCAATGGGCAAGCAAGTATATCCCTGCACCAGGCGATTCAAACCTCATTAAAAATCGTTTACTAGATGGAGAGACAGTTAAGGTACTCACGCCTGTTCAAGTAGATGTGGAATTGACGCGGCGCCGGCAGGAGCGAGTGGCAAAAATGAGCTTGCTTGGTATTGGAGATGCTTTTATCGCTGATACAACCGTACAACGTTATCCGGATTTACTCAACCAGGGAATGTGGGGAGTAGTACAGCTGACCAATACTGAAGAAGGCGTTGCGATAGACGGATTCAAACCCATGCAAGCCACAGTGAATTTACAACTTTACAAAGAAGCCCGCGCAGAATTCACGCTCCAAGAGTGGCGCTCCTTGATGTTGAATTCAATGGGATATAATCCACTGGCGTTTTCAGAAGAAGAACAGACACTTCTCCTCTGCCGCTTGCTGCCATTGGTACAGAAAAATATGCATTTGATGGAGTTGGCTCCTAAAGGTACAGGTAAGAGCTATATCTATGAGAACGTGAGTCCCCAAGTACGATTAGTGAGCGGGGGAAATGTATCACCCGCAGTATTGTTCGTCAACAATGCTTCCGGGCAGTGGGGGCTCTTGGCACGTTACGCAGTGGTCGTTCTAGATGAAATACAAACGCTCAAGTTCGAGAAACCAGAAGAAATCATCGGTGGTCTTAAGGGCTATCTTGCCAACGGACGACTGACTCGCGGTGGTATGCACGAGACTGCCAGCGATTGTAGCCTTGTAATGCTGGCTAACATTATGCTGGACAGTCAGCAGCAACCATTAGTGACACCCTTGGTCAAGGAATTGCCCGAATTTTTAAGAGAGACGGCGTTTCTGGATCGCATAAAGGCTCTAATGCCTGGCTGGAAGATTCGAAAACTGAGTAGCGAGTGCTTTGCATATAGTATTGGGCTGAAATCCGACTTCTTTGGAAATGCTCTTATCGCTTTGCGGGACGATTTGGAGCATGACCAGTACTGTTCCCGGAGAATTCAACTAAAAGGCGATAAACGATACAAACGGAATGAGGATGCAATTCGCTCAATCGCGAGTGGGTTGATGAAAATTATGTTTCCACATGGGCAGCTCACCGATAGTCAGTTCGAGCATTATTGTGTTCGTCCCGCCCAGCAATTGCGCCAGCTTATTTGGGAACAACTCCAGGCTTTGGATGCAGAATATAGGCAGTATGCCGATGAGATTGAGTATGAGATCTTATATTAACCGTTAGCATATTGAATATTTATTTCATTCCTCATATAGAACAATTTATGGATGAAATATACCTGGACTACAACGCAACAACTCCTTGCGACCCGCTTGTTGTTGAGAAAATGTTGCCATTTCTCAACAAAGTATATGGTAACCCGTCAAACAGTCTGCATCGTCAAGGTCGAATGGCAGCCAAAGCTGTAGATGAGGCTAGGCAACAAGTAGCCGATCTGATTGGAGCCCAACCAGGAGAAATCTACTTCACCAGCGGGGCTACGGAAAGCAATAACCTAGCGATTTTTGGTATCTCAAAGTTGATAACAATATTGGGACGCCGGCGCATCGTAACATGCCAGGTCGAACACAAAGCTGTATTACTCCCCTGTCAAAAGTTGGTAGAATTGGGCTTCGATGTTACTTTCTTAGGCGTGGATGCTGAAGGTCGAGTGAGACTGGAGGAGGCAGAAGCAGCAATCGATGGCAATACCCTGCTGGTGACTATCCAGGCGGCTAATAATGAACTGGGAACACTTCAACCAATTGCAGATATTGCGGAAATAGCTCACCGATATGGTGCGTTGGTTCATACGGATGCTGCCCAATTCGTAGGCAAATTGCCCTTAAGTGTTGATGTGTTGGGAATAGAC
This sequence comes from Anaerolinea thermophila, assembly GCA_020724505.1. Lineage (GTDB taxonomy): Bacteria > Chloroflexota > Anaerolineae > Anaerolineales > UBA4823 > RBG-16-57-11. The sequence goes on along the minus strand of DYGV01000067.1, from coordinate 5,534 downwards.
CTGTTATCAATGAGTGGGCACAAATTGTATGGTCCTAAAGGGGTTGGAGCGCTTTATATCCGCGGGGGTAAAAAGAGTATTCCAATTGAGCCTTTAATAATTGGCGGAGGACAAGAAAACGGATTGAGATCGGGGACAACGAACGTGCCGGGAATCGTCGGCTTTGGCGAAGCTTGCCAGATTGCCAAAGAATTGGTTAATGAAGAAATGGCTCGGATAGAATCCTTACGCAATCAACTAGAAGAAACGTTAATCAATGAAGTTCATAATCTGCGGATAAATGGTAAAAATGCTCCCCGCCTCCCCAACACAAGCAGTATGACCTTTCCAGGAATTGATGCAGACGCCTTATTGCTTAATCTGCCAGATGTGATGATGGGAACCGGATCAGCATGTACATCGGGGGCTATCGAGCCTTCACATGTACTGCAAGCCATAGGCTTGAGCCGTAATGATGCATCATCAACAATAAGAGCAAGTTTGGGGAGATATACAACTGCTAACGAGATCGAAAAAGCGTGCGCCTTGATCGTGAAATCGCTCAATAAAGTCAGTTTAATGTCCTGATGCAGAAAATGAGCTGCGCGAGCCATTTTCTGAAATATAATCTTGTCTCCTAACATGAATTGTATGATTTGAAGACATCCTTGAAACGGTAACATCTGAGCAGAACAACTAGATGGATACCACATCCTTACTGAACCATCTTCTCGATCAAGGGAAGATCGCCCTGGAACCAGCCTCTTTCCTGTACCAGGTGCCATCTCCTCTGCCCGAAGATTGGGATTTTGGGCGCGTGGAAGGCATGCTGCTCGGACTGGCAATCGGTGATGCTCTGGGTAATACCACCGAGTCGCTTCTGCCAGCGTATCGTAAACATACTTATGGTGAGATTCGCGATTACCTGCCCAATCGATACGCAAATGGTCGTCCGGTGGGTTTGCCATCTGATGACTCCCAAATGGCGTTTTGGACCCTGGAACAGCTCCTGGAAGATAATAGGTTGGTTCCCGATCACCTGGCGCGCAAGTTCAGCCAACAACAAATCTTTGGCATCGGCAACACGGTCAGAGCTTTCCTACGCAGTTACAAAGATCAGGGGCTACCCTGGGAGCAATCCGGCCAGCCAACCGCCGGAAATGGTGCGCTGATGCGCATTGCGCCGGTGCTGATTCCGCATCTGCGCCGGCCATCGCCAGCGCTATGGGCGGATGCGGCGCTTGCTGGCATGATCACCCACAATGACCGGGCATCGAATGCCTGCTGTGTGGCTTATATCCACCTCCTTTGGGAATGCTTGCGGTTGAAACAGGCACCTGAACCCTCCTGGTGGGTGGATACATTTGTCACCACAGCCAGGGAGCTGGAAGGGAACACATCATATACATCTCGAAATCCGGCGTTGTCATACGAAGGTCCGCTGTGGCAGTTTGTTGATCAGGAAGTGCGCCTGGCAATTAAACAAAACTGGTCCACACTAGAGGCGTGCGAGCGCTGGTATTCGGGGGCGTACCTGTTGGAAACCATGCCCTGTGTCCTGTATATCCTCGTCAGACATGGAGATAACCCGGAAGAAGCAATCGCGCGGGCAGTCAATGATACCAAAGACAATGACACCATCGCTGCCATCGTCGGCGCAGCGGTAGGTGCGCTACATGGTCGAGCAGGGCTGCCGGCGCGCTGGGTCAGCAACTTGCTGGGTCGCACCACAGCCGATGATGATTGGCACATCTTCGAGCTGATCGAATCTGCAAAGCAGACCTTCTGGCAAGCGGATCCACCATTAACTTCAGACTGATATAAGCGTACATCTGGGATTATTCCTGATCGCAGCCTATTGAATAATATTCTTGCTGGATCAACAAAGCTATTTTGTGAAGACAATAGGGAAATTCTATTGCAATAAGATGCCATTTATGGTATCTTATCCGCATGGAATTTTCCGATCTAGTGGAAATCGTCCAAGATGAGCCGGTTTTTGATACCGGACTGCTCATTGCCGGCAATGCCAACCCGCGCGAGATCCGCCGCCAGCTTTCGCGCTGGAAGCAGACTGGCAAAATCCACCAGCTCCGCCGCGGTTTATACTGCCTGGCGCCCCCCTTTCAAAAGGTAAAACCTCATCCTTTCCTGGTCGCCAACCGCTTGATTCCAGCATCCTATGTCAGCCTGCAATCAGCACTGGCTTACTATGGCATGATCCCCGAGTATGTGCCGGTGACCACCAGCGTCACCACCAGCCGACCAGCCCACTGGGAGACGCCCTTGGGCATTTTTGACTTCCGCCATATTCAAGTGGATTTCTTTTATGGCTATGGTTTGGTAGAACTCGGCGAGAAACAGCGGGCGTTTATCGCCAGTCCGGAGAAAGCTTTGTTGGACCTGGTCTACCTGGAGCCTGGAGGTGATACCCTCGATTATCTCTCCGAGTTGAGGCTGAATAATCTTGATCGGCTGGATTGGCAGCTCATCAGTCGACTTGCCGGGCAGATTAGTAAACCCAAGCTCATGCGAGCTGTTGCAGCGATCCGGGAGCTGGCGGGCGAAGAAAGAGAGTTAGAAAGCTTGTGAAAGCCTACATTGAACAGCTATTGAGCGCTGTCGCCGATCCGATCACCGGTCGCAACCTGGTCCGTGAATATTTGCAAGCCAGGATCTTAGAGAGCCTGCAGCGCGCAGGTGCGATGGTTCCCCTGGCTTTTCACGGCGGCACGGCGCTGCGATTCTTGTATGCCATCCCTCGTTATTCCGAAGACCTGGATTTTGCCCTGGAAAAGCCAGGAGCCGACTATGATTTTCGCGCCTACTTGCGAGTCATGCAGTCCGAATTCGAAAAAGAGGGATATCAGGTCGGGATTAAGCTGAACGACAGGAAGACGGTCAACTCCGCTTTTGTGAGATTCAACAACCTTCTCTATGAGTTCGGTCTTTCTGCGCAACGTGATGAGGTGCTGGCGGTGAAAATCGAGGTAGATACCCATCCCCCGGCTGGGGCGGGGCTAGAAACCACCCTCATCCGGCGGCATGTCACCTTGCGTTTGCAACACCACGATCGCGCCTCGCTCCTGGCGGGCAAGCTGCATGCTCTTTTCCAGCGCCGTTATGTGAAAGGGCGCGACCTTTATGACCTGATGTGGTATCTCAGCGATCCGGATTGGCCAGCTCCAAACCTTGCTCTCCTTCAGAACGCCTTGCAGCAAACCGGTTGGGATGGTCCCCTCCCGGACGAGCAGAACTGGCGGGATATCCTGTGCCAGCGATTACGAAATATTGACTGGAAAAAAAGTGTCACCGACGTAAAACCCTTTCTCGAGAGGTCGAATGAGGTTGCGTTGTTAAATCAGGAGAATTTCGAAAAGCTGCTGAACTGTTCGCTTGGATAAATTCATTTGACAACGAGGCAACTCTCTGCTATCCTATGCTCAACCAAAGCCATACGCAGTTCGCCGGGAGTAACGTAATAGCAGAGCTGAAATCGAGCTAAAACGGCGTACTTGTTCGTGAAATCGTGCGGGATCAGGCTTCCCTCTCATAACCCGAAGGTCCTTGGTTCGAATCCAAGCCCCGCTACTATTCATAAGCATGACACCTCCCGAATATTAAATTCGGGAGGTGTCATGCTTATCGCTTGCGTCTGGCTTTGAGCCAACTTTGGCTTGCTTACCGTCCTTTGCCCCTGCCTTAATTCAATCCAGGGTGAGTCATGTTTTGCATCCATATCAACCATGCTGCCAGCTCAACCACAATTCCCCTTTGATGACCAAACCCGGATCATCTCCGATACCCATTACTTCCAAATCTTCTCACACCGCCCTAATGTCCCCCCGAAGCCGGGTGTATTCGATCTGCACGGTCACATCCACGACAGTGTAATTCCCGAGTTGGGAGCCAGGCACGTCAACCTTTGCATGGAGGTCAGAGATTATCGTCCGTGGGGGCTTGGCGAAATTTAGACACCCCATACCACCCGATAACCCACTCCTCAATGCCCTGCGCCAGCGGCACGACTCTCGGCATCAGCGGCGCGCGAAGCGCGTCCACTGCACGCATTGTTGGGTGGCAGTGTTGTGGATGAAGCTTCACAACACCTTACGAGCCACGTAAAATCTTCTCCATTTTCTTGCCCTTCGCCAACTCATCCACCAATTTATCCAAATACCTGACCTGCTGTGTCAAAGGATCCTCGATTTCCTCCAGACGAACCCCACAGATTACTCCGGTGATGAGGTGCGCATTGGGGTTTAGCGAAGCCTGTCGGAAGAATGTTTCAAAAGTCGCATTTTCCTTGATTAGTTCCTGAACTTTTTTATAGTCGAAGCTTGTTAACCACTCTATGACCTGATGCAATTCTTCTTTGGTTCTGCCTTTCTTCTCTATCTTTTCGACATACATCGGATAGACAGAAGCGAAGGTGATTTTCGCGATACGTTGATTGTGTGTGTTGGAATTTTTCATATTTACCTCCTCGGTTCATACCGCATCGCCACCGCCCCCGAGGCGAACTCCAGCTGGCTCACGAGCTTCAAGTCGATAGGCTTCGATAGCCCTGCGAACAACGTCGGCCCGTGCCCCACCAACCTGGGATGCACCACGAACTCGTACTCATCGATCAACCCCAGCTCCGCTAACGCCAGCGGGAGACTCACGCCTCCCACGAACAGTCCCTTGCCTGGCTCCCGCTTGAGCTGCCGAACAGCCTTCCCCAGATCCCCGCGCACGAGCTCCGCGTTCCAATCGACCCGGTCCAGGGTACTCGATACGACGTACTTCTTGGCCGCGTCGATTGTTCGGGCGAAGGATTCCATCCAATCGGGCCTCACTCCCGTCCGCACCGGCGGCCGCCAGGCTGCCTCCATCATCTCGTAAGTCACCCGGCCAAAGAGGAGGGCATCGGCCTGGGCGAGATTCTCGACTGCGTGACGATGCAAGTCTTCGTCCACGATTCCTTCACGATGATCGCAGCACCCGTCCAATGTGACGTTGATGGAGTACCGAAGGGTTCGCATTAGATCCTCTTTTCAGATTGCCATAATATTCAGTGTATACGCCCGTCTTGGGACTTTATATACTCAAAAGATTGTTGCACGATTGGCTCGAGGATTGGCAGCTCTATATCACTAAGCCGCTTGATATAGAGACAATACCCAGTAGTCGTATGTTTACCTAACTTAGCTAGCAATCCAGAGTAGCGCGCCGTGCCGTCCATCAGGTAAACGGTGATCTTACCTTTCCTTGGATAAAAACCAATAACATGACCGTCGCCTTCGCGCCCGCTGTCGTATTTGTAATGATAGGTGTCGAACCCGATCGTGCCCACATTCCACAGCTTTGGCTCATGCCCACTGATTCGGCGCATCATTTCAATCAGAACAAGGCAATCTTTTACAGATTGCTCATCATCGAGTGAAGCAATGTAGTCTTCGATCGAAGTGTTGTTTTGAGTGGCCTTGCCTTTATCCGTCATAGGTCAGTCATACCTCTAATGGGATAAGTGATGAAGAGCATTAAGCCTCATGACGAGGTCGCCAGGGCTC
>DYGV01000066.1 GCA_020724505.1 Anaerolinea thermophila | reverse complement strand
TTTGCAAAACCAGGCAGGCTGGCTGCCTCGAAATGGGCAGACATTGCCAGATATAAATAGGCGGAATACAACTCATTCTTAATCTGTTCATTGATCGCTTTCTGGATCGTTGCGCTCAACATAGTTTACCTCCTGTGTGAACTTGTAACCAATAGTATCCAGAGGCGCCTGTGCGCTACTCTGGTGGATAGCTTCACAGCTAATATACCACAGGGCTGAAACCAGAACCTTAAATCGGCCATTAGAAACCCAGCTCTTTGAGGATCTCATCCTCTCCGCGTCGTCGAGCGGAGGGTTTTCCCAGCAACTCCTCCCAAAAACGATCATCATAACGGCGCGAGCGCACCGGTAGAGGCATGGGCATGCCCCACCCCAGTAACAAGACCTCTTCTTTGGGCTGTAAGCGCGCCAGCATCCCGCGCAATACATCTCTACCCGCCAAGCCGGAAAGCACAGCGTGGATGTCATCTTCGTCGCCAAGCCAGCCCGAAATGCGCGTACCTAACTGGGACATTACCTCATCGTAAATTTGCGAGGGGCGTTGATCCACGATTAATAAGGTGACGTAATATTTGCGCATTTCGCGGGCAATGGTGCTGAAGGTGGTCTGCGCGGCAATTTCGCGGTTGAGCAATTTGTGCGCCTCTTCCACCACGATCACCAATGGCCGAGGTTCTTTCTCGCCCCTGGCGCGGAAATCGTTGGTGCGTTCCTCCCATGCAGCGCGGATACGTCGAGTGAGCAGGTTGCTGACCAGTAGATAATCCAGATCGCTTTCATATTCACCAAAAGACAGGATGATATGTTGGCCAGCCTCCAGCGCTTTGATGATTTCTCCAATGCCATCCGCGGCTGGTTGATCCACGATGTAAGCCGTGTTGAACAACCGCCCCAGTTTGTTATGCAGCCCTTCGGCAGCCATCAGGTTTGCGTTGCTCCTCTGCGCCCACGCCGCCACGCTATCCGGCGCGGGGTATTTCTTGCCATCATCGCCAGTGATAGTTGCGCCGGGGCGCATTTGCTGAAATTGAGCAAACCAATTCTGGCCGAAGTCGCTCCACAGGGCATCCAATGTGGCGGGCGTGGTCTCCTTCAGATTCAGCTCGCGTGTCAGCATCTCAATATCCGCCGGCAGGATGTCGCGCTTGGCAATCTCCAAATTAAAATCCGGCGGCTGACCACGGATCAGTGTACCCTGCCCTAAACCCACCACACGCACGCGATTGGGGAATTTGGTTTTCAAACCAATCACGCGCTTGCCGGTATCCGAGGCGGTGTCGTCATACCCATATTCGTTGTGCATATCATAGACCAGCAACGAAGCGCGGTTGAGATGAATAAGACCTGCCAGCAGAATGCGGGTCAAGAAAGATTTGCCTGTGCCGGTAGCGCCAAAAATTCCCGATGAGCGTTGGACAAATTTATCCAGATTCAGACAGACCGGATAACCCTGCTCGCGGGTATAACCGATGACAAAATTCCCCTCTTTTTCCTGGTCTCCAAAGATCTCGGCAATATCGCCTGGGGCGGCCAAGCGCACGCGTGCATGGTGCGGAGGTACAGTCTTGACCGGCAAGAGCGAAGGCGCGGGTCGCAGACCCAGATCAATGGCTTCACGCCAGCGCGTATATTCCGTCGTTCCTGGCTCTGGGCCAACCTCTAGCATCAGAGCCGGCAACACTTCTAGGTTGGTATAGAGCGTTTGCCCGTGAAGCAGCCGCGCCAACTCCGGCGGCAGACGCATCTCGCTCTGCTCATCGGCGAAGCGCGGATCGGTTGCGCCTAACTGCAAATCGGTGACCAAACCGAAGAACCGCCAGTCTCCACTCTCGATGACGACAAAACCGCCTTCTTGCACCTCATTAGCCGAGACGGTCAGGCGAACGCGCAGATTTTCTCGCAATCCGCCGCCTACAATGTATCCGATTTCTGCTGATTCTGGATGCTGCATAGATCTATCCATAGCGCTCCTAATTGTTCAACAAACGGCAGACTAAAACTGTATCTCGCCGATCGCGTCCCCCAATGCGCCCAGCACCTGCATGAGGGTAGCATAATCATCACGCAGGAGGGTGATCAACTCTTGAGCGGCGCGCGCTGCCCAGGTTGGGTCGCCGCCCTCAGATTGTGCCTGTTGAGTTTGCAAAATATGCGCAGCCAACAGTTCACCGACCGGTAAATCGCTGGCGCGTAACACATGGCGAAAATAGCCAAAACGGCCAGAGGAGGTGAACCGGCGTAGCTCATCTGGGCTGCACAGATAAATGACATCCAGGCTAAGCGCCGGGCGCGGCGGCAGCAAATGATAGATGCGCCCACTTTGACGGTAACCCACTGCCAGAACGCTGATCTCCAGCGGCACATTGCGATTGGCGCGATTGTCGTTGATCACGCTTTCATCTACACCTTCAACCGTGACCAACTGCCGCACCAATCCATCATCGTCTATGTGGATGTCGTAAATCAAACCATAGATGTCATATTGTTCGGCGGCTGGCGCTTTTACCAGCGCGCCAAACGCCGGTGCATCCAATTGCGAGGCGCGGCAACCAGCAATAAATCCCGTCGTTCCAGCTCGTAAAAGACGCCCAATCTGAATGGTCGTAGCTGTCATGCAACTCCTTTATTTGGGACGAAGATGAAATGAAGCGCGCCCGGGCTGATTTTTCAAAGCCTGCTTATGAGAAACTTCATCTACTTCAATGCCGCGGTTGCGCAACTCTCGCACAATCATTTGCGTTACCTGATTTTTCTCTTCGAAGGAGACCACAGCCGCCTCATGGGCGCGATGCAATAAATACGGATATGCCCTCGCGCCCAGAATGCGGGCTTGCTGAACTAGAACAGAATGTAATAAATCCAAAAGCGCCGCATTCCTCGCCACCCAGGCAGGGATTTCCACTCGCGCCAACCAGGGACGCCCCTCGCTCCCCACATTCAGGTAGAAGAAATGAATCTTTAACTCTGGGCGATATTGCAACGCCGAGCGAGATTGAATAGCAAATACCGCTGAGCGCTCTCCAGGGCGCAGGGTTTTGTTGAACAAATGGCGATCTGTCACCCCTAAAAGGGACAGTTCGTGTTTTACATCTGCCAGACGCTCTTCGGGAGCATCAGCCACTTCCAGCAGGCGGACGACCAGGTTAGCCGCAGGTTTATCCACATAACCAGCGGCGGCGACGTTCAACTGACGCAAACGTTCCAATACTTCCTGGTAGCGCTCCAGGCTTGCCTGATAAGCATCGCCCTGTGCGCCGCCTTGCGCGCTGTCCATCGTCCCCCACAATTCCATTGGGCCATCGGTAAAAGAGGCGATGGGCGCAGGCGCTGTCTCGGCCAACCCGACGAGCAAGCTTCGTTCATAAAAATCTCTTTCCAGGGCAAGTTGTTGTTCGGTTCTCAAACCGGCGGGAGTGATCAACTCATCGCCAAAAATCAGCTTGCTAGAGACTGTCACTTTTGGGGCTTCATTACCGCCCAAAGTCATTTGGATAGCGCCTACATTGATCAGGCAGTAATTTACTTCGCTATGACGGTCGGGGGAGATCTGCGAACCATCGGCAGCCAGGATTGTGGCTTTCTCTGGCGCAGGTGGAAGGGGAAAGCGCCCGTCTAACGGTTCAGGATTTTCCTGCCGTGGCAAAGCGCAGCGCAAGTTCGGGTCATAAAATTCAACCACTTTTCGAACACGCTGACGCAGCCAATCAAACGCATCCGCTTTCTCCGCCAGCAGTCTCTCGGCTTTCAGGCGGCGTTCATTGATCCCCTGCGATTGCCGGGTGACGTTTTCGCCTAAAGCTCTGATCTGCTCGCGTACCTGCTGAAAATCCAGGGACATACGCCGCCTTTCATAAACAGAACAATTGTTTGATCTATTGTAAATCCGGAAGCAACAGAGCGCAAGGGAAATTCGAAACCACCACCGAATTTACGAAAACTTTGCGCCTACAACGCGAGATGGCCGCAAGTTTGCGGTAAAATTAAACCGGGATAAAAACCGTGGCAACGATCTCCGAGACCATCGCCGCTGCTCAAGAAGCACACCTCAGGCCATTCGACGCGCGTCGAGACTTAGGGGCAGTTGCTGACTTGGTTGAGCTATGCTTTAAGGAAACGCTCGATCCAGAAGGACGAGAGTATTTAGGTCGTATGCGCGCTGCCGCAAACAGCCCCCCATGGATCGGCTGGGCAGCCAAGGCGGAATGGTCGCCGCCCGCTATGGGGGGGTTCGTCTGGCAGCAAGATGGCATATTGGTCGGCAATGTCAGCCTGATTCCCTATTACGTCAAAAGCCAACGCTTTTACTTGATCGCCAACGTGGCTGTGCACCCCGATTTTCGGCGGCAGGGTATTGCACGTCGTCTGACCGAGCGCGCCATTGCATTTGCTCGCCAGCGACATGCGCCATCTGTCTGGCTGCATGTGCGCGAGGAGAATCAACCTGCCATTCAGCTCTATGAAAACCTGGGCTTTATTGAGCGCGCTCGGCGCACCACCTGGTATAGCGCTGCAGACTTTGAGCTTGCTCACTTATCGCCCGACGAACGCATCGTCGCGCCTCGCGCAGATCAGTGGCATTCGATGCGCAAATGGTTGACGCAGAACTACCCGATGGAACTCTCCTGGCACATGCCTCTGCGCATCAATTGGCTGAACCCGGGCATTACCGGCGGATTCTATCGTTTTTTGTATAACGCGGAAATCCATCAGTGGGCATTATTCGAGCGCGAACGGTTAGCCTGCGCCGTCTCCTGGCAAATCACCGCCAGCCGCGCCAATTTCTTTTGGCTGGCGGCGCCGGCGGAATGCGCGCCGCGCCAGGTACATGCGCTCCTGGCTTATGTTCGCCAGCAAATTGTTGCGCCGCGCCCGATGATCCTCGACTATCCAGCACGCCAGCATGAACAAGCGCTGCAAGCAGCGGGGTTCATTCCACGCCAAACCCTGATCTGGATGGAATTACCCCTTTCCAAATAGCCGTCGCTAGCCAGTTGCTTTTTTGCCCCCTTATAAGACCCATTCATGGTAAGCCCTCGCAGACCAGGCCATTATTGTTCTGATCGGGCAAGACCGGACCGGCGCCGATGCGCCGGCAATAATCATAGCAAGCCTGCGCCTGGCGTTGAGAGTTGAAATTGTTACAGGTGTACCGTCGGGTGCAGTCGCACACCGGGCGGGAAGTAGCCGTTGGCGTACCAGGCGTAAAGGTGATCGTCGCTGTTGGGGGACGGGTGCCGGTCGGCGGTGGTGTCGCTTGCCAGATGCCACGCACTGCGCCCTGCGCTTCCACCTGAGCAGCAATCAGCGCGTCTTTACAGGCAATATCCGGCGGCGTCTCGACGAAACTGGCGAACCCTTGACGGATGATTTCATAGTTCACGAAGGTGTTGCCAGAGATTACGTAGCGCGGGCGGTTTCCAAACGCGTCAGCGTCGGTTACATCCTGCACCAACGTGATGGTTTTTCCACTCACCAGGCTTTCATTAAACCCCAAGGATTGCGCCGCCTGCCATTCGACTGGCGCGACTAGGCTAGGCGCATCCAGACCAATGTAAATCACGCGCCAGGTCTGATTACAGGTCGCCACCTCGATGGTACCGCCATCTAACACCTTGGTCACCAAACCCAGGACGCGCGGCGATTCTGGCGGCAGACAATACGCGCCTGGCAGTGTCAAATCCAACGCCGGCGTTGGCGGGCGTAGGTCGGGTGTGGAGGTAGATGTCGAAGTGGCAGTATGAGTAGGAAGAGGGGTGTCGGTTTTTGGCCTGGCAGCCAGGGTCTGCGCCGCCAGTGTACCGGCTGGAATTAATGTCACCGGGGCAGGCGCACAGGCAGCCAGCGTCAACAGGATCAGAAGGAAGCACATCCGTTTCATGTTTTCTCTCCCAGGCTACACGGAGCAAATTGCCAAACCCATTGATAGGATGCTACCGTTCCCTGATTGTAACACAAACTGCGCCCAAGACCTGAACGGCGTTTTATGTTGCAAATGTCTCTTACCATTCCGACGGGAAGGGGGCCAGGGGGATGGGTGAGAAAAGGGGGTTGCCAAACATTTCCTAACGAATTTACCGGCATTTCTAACAGACGGATGTAACCACTCCTGCCGCGCCGGTAGAATTGCTAAGATATGCTTAAAAGCATTCAATGGGTGTTGACTTTCACTGTAACTCCGCTTATACTTTGAATGTCGGAGGAGCAACTTTGCGAAGATCCGCTTTCGGTGGCGAATAAGGTTTGAGGTGTAAGGCACGCGCGCGCGTGCCTTTTTTTCTACTCGTAGGAAAGGAGACCTGAGTCTATGGACTACGGCATGATCGGTAAGATCGAAAAAGCCAAAAGATACGCAGAACAACGAAATCGCTTCCGCATCGAATCGCTCACAGTGACATTCGATGGAGACAACAATCCTCATACTATTGCCCTGACTGATGGCGTTTGGAAGTGCGATTGCGACTTCTTCCAGAGCCGCGGACGATGCAGCCATACCATGGCCCTAGAAAAAATTTTGGAGGGTATCCAGGGTTTTCCTGAGGCTGTGGGCTAACCCCTGGGACGAAACGATTTCGAACCCATTGACTCATTCACGAGCCCCAGGAGCGGGGCTCGTGAGTTTTATTCGATGCGCACCGTTCTGAGCTGCTCGACGCTTCCTCTAACTCAATGTTTGTCCACTTGCACGTTCATTCCAATTACTCTTTCCTCAGGGGCCTGGCAGACCCGGTTGATCTGGCACAAATGGCAGCGCGCCTGGAAATGCCAGCACTGGCACTCACCGATCATCAAGGGCTGAGCGGGGCGATTGAATTTTATATCGCCTGCCAGGCGCAAGGCGTTCAGCCGATCTTGGGCTTGGAGCTGACTGTAAGGTCACCATCGGAAATTTAAGCCTATTCAGGCGCAAACCAGGACAGCGGCAAGCTAACCCTATTGGCTTTGAATCTGGAAGGATGGAGCAACCTGTGCCGCCTGAGCAGTTGCGCCCATGCCGAAGCTGGCGACGCTCGTCCGGTAGCGTTTGAGACGTTAGCAAAGCATGGCGAGGGTTTGATTTGTTTAAGCGGCGGACGCGCCGGATTAATCGGCGAATTGGTTCTTTTGGGTACAGAAAAGGCGGCGGTCGAGGGACTGGAACGGCTGAGAGAAATCTTCCCGGATTGCCTGTATGTGGAGCTCCAAATCCACTCCGCCGCCGATCGGGAGCAGTCGGCTTCCCTGAATCGTCTGGCGAAAAAGCTCAGCTTGCCGGTCGTCGCCACGCATGATATTCACTATCTATATCCTGAGCAGGCTGACCTGCAAAAAACCATCAGCGCTATTCGCCTGAACCGGCCGATAACCAGCTTAGACGAAGAGGAGTACGCGCCTGCCAGCGCGCATTTCCTGACCGCAGCAGAGATGACCAGCCGTTTTGAGGCGCACCCCGAGGCCATTACTAGAAGCTGGGAGATCGCCCAACGCTGCAAATTGGAACTGCCTTTGGGGAAACCGCAGTTCCCCAACGTTGATCTTCCGCCCGGTGTGACGCCAATTCAAGCTCTCCGTCGTCGAGCAGAAGAAGGGGCGCTTAAGCTCTACGCGCCGGCCGAGTACAAGGATCGAAAAATCCCCAACGAAATTCAGCAAAGGTTGGATCACGAGCTGGAGGTCATCGAAAAATGCGGATATGAAGCCTTATTCTTGGTGATGGAGCAAATTGTGAGCTTTGCCCGCCAACAGGGCATCCCAATCGCCTCGCGTGGCTCAGCGTCCTCCTCCCTCGTGGCGCATTGTCTCGGCATCACCACCCCAGATCCGGTGCGGTTAAACCTCTATTTTGAACGTTTTCTCAATCCGGCAAGAGCCAGCCTGCCTGATATTGATACCGACCTGTGCTCGCGGCGCAGGGATGAAGTCATCGAGTTCGTCTATCGCCGCTTTGGCGCTGAACATGTGGCAATGGTTTGCACCATCAATCGCTTTCGCCGTCGCTCTGCATTGCGCGAAACCGCAAAAGCTCATGGTCTGTCACCTGCTGAAGTTAAGGACCTGGCTGAACGTATGCCAGAACGATGGTATGGCCCGCCGGATCGTTACCTCGCCGACCAAGCGCCTTACGCAGGATTAGCCGAACACTTTTCATCCGCTCGCTACCAAATGATCTTCCAGCACGCCGCAGCGCTGATCGGTTTGCCGCGCCATCTGTCTATTCATCCGGGCGGCGTCGTGATTGCCCCACGGCCGCTGACCGACCTGGCGCCGACCCAACGGGCCAGTAAGGGAGTGGTGATTACCCAATTCGATTTGGACTCGATAGAGCAGCTAGGGCTAGTCAAAATTGACCTGCTGGGCATTCGCGGTCTGACTGTGCTTGGCGATGTAGCTCAAGCTGCGCAAAATGACCCAGACGCTGCAGCAACTTCGCCCGCCCCCAGCCGCAACATGCCGCTCATCCGAGCGGGTGGATCGCGCCCCGCCGATGCTCTATCCTTCCTGGATGCCATTCCGCAAGAGGACGCCGAGACTTCTGCACTGGTCGAGCAGGGGCGCACAATTGGATGTTTTCAGATCGAAAGCCCAGGGATGCGAGCGACATTGCGCGAAATCCGCGCCCGTTCTGTGGATGATATTCTGGTTGCTCTGGCGCTTTATCGTCCTGGCCCGCTCACCGGCGGGCTAAAAGACGCCTTCGTGGCGCGCTATCGCGGTCTGGAAGCGCCGAGCTATCTACACCCCTCGCTAGAGCCGTTGTTGCGCGATACGTACGGCGTCATTTTGTATCAGGAGCAGGTCTTGCGCCTCGCCCACGAACTGGCTGGCTTCAGCCTGGCGGATTCGGATCTGCTGCGTCGGGCAATGAGCCATTTCGATCCTGGGAAGCAAATGCAAACCTTAAAAGAGCGCTTTCTTGCAGGAGCGCTGCAGCAGAGCAGCATTCCAACCGCTATCGCCGAACACATCTGGGAGCTCATGGCGGCGTTCGCCGGTTATGGCTTCCCTAAAGCGCACGCAGCTTCCTATGCTCGGGTTGCCTGGCAATCTGCCTGGTGTAAAACCCATTTCCCGGCGTTGTTTATGGCCTCCGTCCTGGCCAATTGGGGCGGTTACTATAGCCAAAGCATCTATCTCACCGAAGCGCGGCGCTTGGGGTTGGTTGTTAGGCCACCACATGTCAACTTCTCTTCCAGGGAATTTTGCGCCCGAAAGGTGGAGGGGCAAGCAATCTTATTCATGGGGCTCAATCAGGTGCGCGATCTTACCCGCCGAACGCAGGAGCGCATCCTGCGCTTTCGCCCGTTCACCTCGCTGCAAGACTTCTTAGCCCGCGCCGACCCGCGCCCCCAGGAGGCAGAGAACCTGGCGCGCGTTGGCGCGCTGAGCGGTATGGGGAGTATTCCGTCTCTACTACGCCAGATTCAGCGCGGCGGCTGGCGCGGCGGACAATTGCCCTTATTCGAAGTTACCATTCCATCCGACGAGGACTGGGCGCTGGAGCAAAGAGCCGCCGCCGAGCAAGCCCTTTTGGGCGTGAGTGTCAGTGTGCATCCGTTAGAACTGCACAGCCTCGGTCTGCGCGCGGCTGGGGCGATCAACACGCTGGAAGCCGCAGCCCAGATCGGCAGGCGCGTACGGGTGGCGGGCGTGCGGCAGAGCTGGCGGCGCAGCCGAACACAACGCGGCGATTACATTTACTTTATGACCCTGGAAGATCTGGAAGGGATGCTGGAGGTGATTATTCCTTCCGACGTGTACACCCGTTGCAGGTCGGCCTTGCGCGCCGCTGGACCTTATATCATCGAAGGGCAGGTAGAGTTTAACGAAGAGCGCGGCGAACCTTTTATCCGCGCGGAACAGGCTTACAATCTCTCGCTGGACACCTGACGCCCGTTTCAGACGAATCTCCGGCTTACGAGTTGCTGGAGCATTTTTCTCTGCGAGGATCTCCCATGGGAAATTTCCACTGGTGCGCCCCTTTAAGCACGCGTGGCACAATCGAGGTTGTGGTCTTGCGCACGCCAGGCGTCTTGCCGATCACTTGGGTGACGAATTCGTAAACACTTGCGGCATCGCGACCCACAATTTGCAGATTGATATCCGTCTCGCCGATGGCGTAAGCCACATGCTGCACGCAATCGTAAGTGGTCAATTTCTTGGCAACCTCTGCCACCACGTCTGAATCCACCTGCAACCAGACATTTGCAAGAATCGAATAGCCTATGGCCTGTGGATTGGCAATTGCGCAAACTTGAATAACCCCCTCGCGGATCATGCGTTCGATGCGATAGCGCGCCGCGCGCTCGGAGATCCCGCCGATCAGTCGGGCGACTTCGGCGCTGGTCATGCGGCCATCTTCCACCAGCAGATTGGCGATCCGAATATCAATTTCGTCAATCTTATACATGCAAGTCCATCCTTTGGTGAACTCCAGAAAATTATACTGCAATCAACAGAGGGTTATAGAAAGCGTTTGGAACTTCCTCCTAACCTCGCCCCCAGGGGCGGAGCTAGGGGGGATGGGTGAGGGAGGTAGTATCCGAATATTTTCTTATGAATAAAAACCCGGCTCCATTTGCTGGAGCCGGGCACAGAATTCAGACGGGAACCATCATCCGCTGATTTGTTATCCGTTATCTATCTATTAATACTCCGGCATGGGCGGAGCTGCCGGTTTCTCCTTCTCCGGAATGTCCGTGATCAGAGCTTCAGTGGTCAGAATCATGGCAGCGATCGAAGCAGCATTCTCCAACGCGCCGCGAGTGACCTTGGCTGGGTCAATGACGCCATCTTCAACCATATCGAGATATTCTTCCTTGAGTACGTCATAACCCACGCGCGGGTTGTTCTTCTCCCGCTGAGCGCGGCGAACACCTTCCAGGATCACCGAACCATCTTTGCCGGCGTTCTCGGCGATCTTGCGCAGCGGCATCTCCAGCGCCTTGCGCACGATGTTCACGCCGATCTGCGCGTCTTCGCTGTCCATCTTCAATTCAGCCACTGCCGGCACGGCGTTGATCAACGCCACACCGCCGCCCGGTACAATGCCTTCCTCAACCGCGGCGCGCGTGGCAGAGAGGGCGTCCTCCACGCGATGTTTCTTCTCTTTCAGCTCCGTCTCGGTAGCCGCACCCACGCGGATGATTGCTACGCCGCCAGAGAGTTTCGCCAGGCGTTCCTGAAGCTTCTCTTTATCGTAATCGCTGGTGCTTTTCTCGATCTCGACGCGGATTTGCTCGATTCGGCCCTTGATCTGCGCCGGTTCGCCTTTGCCGCCCACGATGGTGGTCTCGTCTTTGGTGACTACGACCTTCTCACAACGACCCAGGTCTGCGATTGTTGTGCTTTCTAGCTTGCGACCGGTTTCCTCAGAGATCACCTGGGCGCCGGTGAGGATGGCAATGTCCTGCAACATAGCTTTGCGGCGATCGCCAAAACCGGGGGCTTTGACAGCCACCACATTCAACATGCCGCGCAGCTTGTTCAACACCAGAGTAGCCAACGCCTCGCCGTCCACATCTTCGGCAATAATAACCAGATCGCGCTTACCAATTTGCACCAACCTCTCCAACACCGGCACAATATCCTGAGCTGCGGAGATTTTCTTGTCGTGGATCAGCAGGTAAGGCTCGTTGATCACGGCTTCCATGTGTTCGGGATCGGTGATGAAATAAGGCGAAATGTAGCCGCGGTCAAACTGCATACCCTCGACGTACTCGGTTTCAAACTCTAAACCCTTGGATTCTTCAACGGTGATTACGCCATCTTTACCAACCTTGTCCATCACTTCGGCAATCAGCTCGCCGATCTGGCGATCTTGAGCGGAGATCGAAGCTACGTTGGCGATCTCCTCTTTGGTGGTCAGTTCAATAGCTTGTTCATTGATCTTTTCAGCCACAACCTTGGTCGCCGCCTCAATGCCACGCTTCAGCAGCATCGGGTTTGCGCCTGCTGCCAGGTTGCGCATACCTTCGACGACTATTGAGTGCGCCAAAACTGTGGAGGTGGTGGTGCCATCGCCGGCAATGTCATTCGTCTTGGTGGCGGCTTCCTTTAAGAGCTGCGCGCCCATATTCTCGAACGGGTCCTGCAGTTCGATTTCCTTGGCCACGGTCACGCCGTCATGGGTGATGGTGGGAGAACCAAATTTCTTGTCTATCGCAACATTCCGGCCTTTTGGCCCCAGGGTGGTGGCAACTGCAATTGCCAGGGTTTCCATACCTTTCGATAGACGGTGACGAGCATCTTCGGAGAAGATCAGTTGCTTTGCCATAGTTCACTCCTTCAAACACAATGATATTATTCTTCGACGATTGCTAACAGGTCGCTTTCGCGCAGGATGAGCAGCTTTTTGCCATCCACTTTGATTTCGGTGCCGGCGTACTTGGCGAACAACACAGTATCGCCCGCCTTGACGTCCATGGGGATGTACTTGCCATCTTCATCCCGCTCGCCGGGGCCAACAGACAAAATTTTGCCTTTTTGCGGTTTCTCTTTGGCTGTTTCAGGGAGCACGATACCGCCGGCGGTGACCTCTTCCTGCTCAATCGGTTCGACCACCACGCGGTTTCCGAGGGGTTTAAGCTTGAACGACATACTAACCTCCGATCAAAGATATGGTTTGAATTCGAGTAGGTACACAGAGACAAGTTAGCACTCTAACGCCTGGAGTGCTAACTTGGGCTAAATCATACCTACTTTTACAGCGAAAGTCAAGGGAAGAAAGGAAGCAATCCGAGGAATTCTAACAAAACGCTTACAATTCCTGAGCGGAAAGCCAACGCAATCGGCGATTGTAATCGTATGTATTAACTCAAGGAGCGGGCGTAGAGGTCTCGCTCATCATAGGTGTAATTGTAGCCATCGGCGCCTGCCCACCTGCCAACCGGCGGCAAATCCCTTCGCTGTCCTCGACAATGCTCATCAGGGTAGGATCGTCTGGATATGCCTGGCGCACCTGCGCCAACACTTCTAACGCCTTTGGGCAATAATTTTCATTCGGGCGGCTGAGGAAAGCCAGGTTGGTGCCATATTCCACGTAATAATACGCCACCGTGACGCTGGTCAGCGGCAAGCCCTGAACCGGCGTTTTGCCCATCTCGTTTTCCTCGGCGGTGCAGCCGCTGACCGCGCATTGCAACAACGACATGGCGCCTTCATAGTTACGCGCTCGTCGAAAGATGATCCCCAATTGACCGTAAGTGTGCGCGTTGGTAGGATCCAATTCAAGCGCCTTTTCCGCGTTGATCGAAGCGGCGAAGAATTGTCCAATCTGGGTATAAGTGCGTGCGATTTCGATGTAAGGCTGCGGGTTCTGTACGCCCAGCGCCTCGTTAATCTTAGCAGCGCGATCGAAATAATCCAGGGCGCGGTCGGGGTTGCGGATGCCTTCGCGAAAGTTCTGCCCAATGCGCAAATACAAAAATGTCATATTAGGGTTGATGCGCACTGCTTCTTGGTATTGCTGAATGGCACTGTTGTACTTCCCCAGCGTTTCCAGGACATAGCCGTACACGCGATGGGTATCCATCGATTCTGGATCTTTTTCAACCGCCTGGGCGGCGTATTTTTCCGCAGTAATCCACTTTTGTTCATCGGCTAAAATCTCGGCGTAATAAGCCAAGGCGAGGGCATTCTCAGGGTCAATCTGATACGCGCGCGAAGCTTCGCGTTCTGCTTCCACCAACAGATCATTGCGCTGCTCCGCTGGCACCAAAGGATTGAAAGCATACCAGTCCAGAGCAAAGGCGCGGATGGCGCGGTAGGTACTGTTATCGGGATCCAGTTCGACCGCCCTATCTGCGGAGGCTTTGGCTTCTTGCAAACGAGCCAGGCGCTCGGTATCGTTGCGCAACATGGCAGAGGAGTAGGTCTGAATGCGCGCCAGCTCGGCCCAGGCGCGAGCATTATTCGGATCCCCTTCCAGAGCAGCTTTATAGGCGTCAATGGCGTCGTTGATCTTAGCAACATTTGGCCCCGGCGTGGCGTTGCTTGGATCATCCAGCTTGCCAGCCTCCAGCCAGGCTTGCGCCTCGAGGAAATAAGATTCAGGGACACGCGTCGGCGTGGCGGTGGGTTCAAAAGGAGAGATGATCTCCCCTCGCTGCACTGAGAGCAGCACCCAAATTGCGGCGGTGATCAGACCCATCAAGATCATCACGCGATAAAAATTAGCGCCGCGTTTTTCCTGATGGAAGGAAGGTTTTTTGCCAACCAGCTCGCGTTCCATAGCGAACCAATTGCCTCAGGGGGCAGGGGTTGTTTCGCCCTGCGGGGTCGCGGTTGGCGCCGCCGGACTGCTGGCGCTGTTTTGACAAATCGCCAACCCTTCTGTGGCGTTATAAACCGCGATTTCGTCGTTCGGCACCCCTGTCAACAACGCCTGAAAGATCGGCACTGCCTCTGCGCAACGATTGCTGCGCGCTAGGGCAAAGCCATAATACCAGTAATATTCTTCAGGGCGTCCATAATCCAGCGGGATGCCCTCGACCACTACGCCATCCTCTGTGGTGCCGCCATGCACCGCCAGCGCCAGAGATGAGATCGCTTTGGCGTAATCGCCCATCTTATAGTAAATAATGCCCAGGTTGCCGTGCAATCGGGCGTCGGAAGGTTCGACTTTAATCGCTTCTTCGGCGTATTGCGCTGATTGTGGGTAACGTCCATCGGCGAAGAAGGCGCGCGAAAGTTCGGTCAGGGCAATGGTATCGTTAGGGTTGAGGGCATACGCTGCCAATAACGCTTCTTGCGCCAGATCGTATTCACCCAATGCTTTATAGGTGATCCCTAGATATAGATTCAGATCTGGAATATTCTTGTTAATCGCCAGAGCAGCCTGAAATTCTTGAACCGCCTCCTCCAGGTTCTGGGTGTTGAGCAACACAATGCCGCGCGCCCGATGCGTTTCCAGCAGTGTTGGGTCGAGATCACGCGCCCTCTTCGACTCTTCCGCCGCCTTGTCGTACAGAGTGTAGTCGTTCTGGTTGATCAATATTTCCGCGTAATAGGCGTGCGCCAGAGCATTGTTTGGATCCAACGCCAGGGCTTTTTTGATCTCCACCTCCGCCTCGCCATATTTTTCTTGAAAGCCAAGTGCCCAGCCAAGCACGGCGTGTGCGGTGGGGTTGTTGGGGTTTTTCAACAGCGCATTTTGAGCGTTTTCAACCGCCGCTTCATAATCGCCAGCGTACACCTGTAACCGCGCCAGGGCGACGTAATTCGCCGGGTTGGTTGGATCTGCATAAATAGCGTCCTTATAAGCCTGAATCGCCTGATTTAGCTTGCCAGCGCGATAAGCCTCCTCGGCCTGGTTGACAAAAGACTCCGGGCTGCGGGTGGGCGTGGCGGTGGGGATGAACAACGGCGGCGTGGCCGGCACAACAACCTGATTGATATATAGCAATACGCCGATCAATCCCACCAGCAAAATGATCCGCCAGATGGGAGGTCGCCGCGTACGACGCGTCATCGTCCATTTATTTCCGCGAAGATACATGCTATCATAATACCACCCCAACGCGAGGCAAGTCAATAACGTTGCGTTAACCAAAGGTTAGCCTGAGATTAGCTCAAAGCGCGAGAGAAGGGGTAGCTATGCCCTTCTTGCCGCCAACGATGAAACGCAAAAATACTTTCGATGAAAGATCAGTTTCAAGTAGAATACGGCTATGACGCAAACCGCGCTGATCTTTGAAGTATTCACCCTTTTTCCAGAAGTTTTTGAACCTTACTTGCAGGTCAGCATTTTGCAACGCGCTCGCCAACGCGGCTTGGTGGAGGTGCGTTTGCATAACATCCGCGACTGGGCGACCGACCGTCATCATATCACCGACGACGAACCTTACGGCGGCGGCGGGGGAATGGTGATGAAGCCGGAGCCGATCTTCGCCGCAGTAGAAGCAACGCTGGGCGCGCCCCCCAAATGTCCACTGATCTTACTGACGCCGCAAGGTCGCCTGTTCACCCAGGCAATCGCCGCTGAACTGGCGTTGGGCGGCTTGCAACGCCCCGGCGAGCCGCGCAGGTTAGGCCTATTGTGCGGCCGCTATGAAGGCGTGGACGAGCGCGTGCGCGAACACCTGGTTACCGACGAGATCTCCATTGGCGACTATGTCATCACCGGCGGGGAACTTGCGGCGCTGGTGGTCATTGACGCCGTGACGCGCTGGATTCCTAGCGTTCTGGGCGATCCAGACGGCGCGCTGGATGATTCGCACGCTTCCGGGCTGCTGGAATACCCGCACTACACCCGTCCGCCCATATTCCGCGGCTGGAAAGTCCCTGAAGTGCTGCTCTCCGGCGACCATGGACGTATCGCCCGTTGGCGACGGCGACAATCTCTGCTGCGCACCTGGCAACGACGACCAGACCTGTTGGAGAAGGCGCAGCTCAGCGACGAGGAGCGACAATGGATTCAAAAATTACAACGTCAGGGTCTCTCCATGGACGATGAGTTGGTTTGAGATCGCCAGAAGAGCGGCCCCGGATACAGCAGGTAAACATCGCTCAGCGTAGGCTCAACATTACGGAGGAGAAAATGAAACTCAATTACGGCAAAACCTTCCTGCTCGGTTTCGGATTTTTTGGCGTAAGCGTCATCTGGGGCGTGTACAACGCCTTCGTGCCGCTGTTTCTGGCGAATAAATTTGGTCTATCCCCCGCCTGGATCGGGTTCTTCATGACCCTGGATAACATCGCCGCGCTGTTGATCCAACCGCCGGTGGGCGCCTGGTCCGACCGGCTGCGCACGCCGATCGGACGGCGAATGCCCTTCATTCTGATCGGCGCGCCAGTTGCAGCAATTGCCTTCGGCCTGATCCCCATGGCCAGCGTGCTGCCGCTGTTCGTCGCCTGCACCAGCACCCTGTTGCTCAGTATGGCGTTCTGGCGCACCCCCGTAATCGCCTTGATGCCAGACATCACCCCTTCTCAATTTCGCTCGCAAGCCAACGGCATCATCAATTTTATGGGCGGCGTAGGCGCCATTGTTTCCTTCCTGGTAGGCGCCAGCCTGTATGAGAAAAACCCTGCTTTCCCCTTCTGGTTGGGTTCGACGCTGGTCATTCTATCCAGCCTGTTGGTATTCGCAATTATCCGAGAACCTAAGGTTTATGAGTTGAGCCGAGAAAAACCCAGCATGTTCGCCAGCCTGCGGACGGTCATCGCCGACGAGGACAAAAGCGCGTTGCGTCTGTTCTTGGCCATCTTTTTCTGGTTTCTAGGTTACAACGCGGTCGAAGCGTTTTTCACCCTCTACGCCCAGAAACACCTGGGCTTGCCCGAAGCGGATGGAGCGCGCTTGCTCGGCCAACTCTCTTTGATCTTTGTCCTATTTGCGCTGCCTTCGGGCTATCTGGGCGGACGATTTGGCCGCAGAAAGACGATCATGACCGGAGTTGCGTTGATGACCATTCTCCTGGCAGCCATGTATTTCCTGCCCGCCGCGACATTAACCATCCCCATCACCCGTCTTCCTGTTCTGGGCATCGTTCCAGTGATCGGCCTGTTCCTAATGCTCGCCGGCCTCGCGTGGGCATTGATTAACATCAATTCGCTGCCGATGGTGGTGGACATGACCGACGCGGCGCATCTAGGCACCTACACTGGCCTGTACTACCTGTTTTCCACCCTGGCGGCCATCGCTGGGCCAAACGTCAACGGCTGGATCATCGAACTCAGCGGGCGGAACTATAATGCTACTATGCTGATCGCTCCGCTGTTTATGACTATTGCCTTTCTGATGATGAGCGGGGTGCGACGTGGCGAAGCCGCGCCTAGCCCAGCGCTCACGACGAGCGAAGCCTGACGGACAAGAGTACGCCTGCAACATGCTGCCTCCTGCGCGCACCATGACGCTCTACGCCGACGATGACTTGCTGGTAGTCAACAAGCCGGCCAACCTGCCCACGTTGGTGGACGGCTACCACCCAGAAGCACCCTATCTGCTTAGTCTGCTGAAAGCGGAATATGGCGAATTGTGGGTGGTGCATCGTCTGGACCGCCAAACCAGCGGGGTGATCGTATTTGCGCGCAGCGCCGCTGCCCATCGGGCGCTGAATATTCAGTTTGAAAAGCGACAAACCGAGAAGGTTTACCATGTGCTGGCGCAAGGCGCGCCGGCATGGGAGTCAAAAACGGTCAACCTGCCGCTGCTGGCAGACGGCGATCGCCGACATCGCAGCGTGGTGGACGCCGTCCGCGGCAAGCCATCGGCCACAGAATTGCGGCTTCTGGAGCGCTACGCAGATTACGCCCTGATAGAGGCGATCCCCCGCACCGGTCGGACGCATCAAATCCGCGCCCATCTGGCCGCCCTGGGACACCCCATTGTTGGCGATCAATTATACGGTGGCAAGGCCCTGGAAGGGCTGAAGCGCCTGGGGCTACATGCGTCGCGCATTAAGTTTCACCACCCTGCCACAGGCGATGAAGTGGAATTTCACGCCCCGACGCCAGATGATCTGACCCAAGTGTTAAAAGCGCTTCGTCAGGGGAAGCCATCATTACAACCAAGAACGTAATCGCTACCAAGCACAATCGTCGCTGAGCCGATTCTTACGTCTGTTAACTTCTCGTTAGAAAACCCGCGCCCCAAGATGCCAATTCTTGACGTTCTACCTTTGGCGTGGTATGATGATTAGCGAGAATTTAGCACTCTCTCGCCGAGAGTGCTAAAATTACAGGTGCGATATGGGCGACCTCACCGAACGACAAAAACTGATCCTGGCGCTGGTCATTCGAGATTATATCGAAACTGCCCAACCGGTAGGCTCAGTGCGCCTGGTGGAGCAATACGGCTTGGACTTTAGTTCAGCCACCGTGCGCAACGAAATGATGATCCTCACCGAATTAGGCTATTTGCGCCAACCGCACACTTCAGCCGGGCGGGTGCCCACTGAAGAAGGGTTCCGTTATTTCGTTCGCCAGTTGATGGGGCATACCGAATTGCCCGATCCAACCAAACGCACTATCACGCACCAATTCTATCAAGCTGGCGCAGATATTGACCGCTGGATGCGCCTGGCAGCCTCGGTGTTGGCGCATCAATCGCAGGCAGCTTCACTGGTCACCGCGCCGCACCCAGAAAAAGCGATTTTCAAACATCTGGAATTGATCAGCACCCATGGCCGGCAGGTTCTGATGGTGCTGGTGTTGGTGGGTGGAGAAGTCAGCCAGCAAATGCTTTCGCTGGCAGAACCGGTTTCCCAAGAACGGCTCAGCCTGGTTGCCCAGGCCATCAACAACGTATGTGTTGGATTAGACAGCGAACGGATCGCAGCGTTGCCCACGCCGGCAGACGCGCTGGAAAAAGACATGCGCAAGCTCATTCTGGATGGAATGCGCCGCACGACTGGAGTATTGGGCGGCGAGCTTTATCGCGACGGTCTGGCGCATGTATTGATGGAACCGGAATTTGGCGAGTCCGACGCCGCCCGCCGCGCATTGCGCATCCTGGAGGAGCGTACTTTATTGGAGGATCTGCTGACGCGCACCGTGCTCGCCAGCGAGCCAGGCGGCGTGCAGGTGTTGATCGGCGGCGAAGGCGCATGGGAAGAGCTGCGTGACTGTTCAATGGTGCTGGCGCGTTACGGCGCGCCGGGGTTAGCCACCGGAACGTTGGGCGTCTTGGGACCTATGCGCATGGCGTATGGACGAACTATTTCGACAGTGCGCTTCGTGGCCGATTTACTCAGCGATCTGGTCGAAGACATGCTCACCCAATAGAGGCTTTACGATTTGGGATATAAGGAGTGACACAAGAGAACATGGTTGAAAAGGAAAAAGAGTTAGAACAGAGCGGCGAGGAAACGACTGAAGCAACGATAGGAGAAAGCGTCTCGCCGGAGGAAGCGATTTCAAAAGAAATGGAAACATTGCGACAAGAATTGGCAGCCGCTCAGGCCAAAGCCGATGAATATTTGGACGGCTGGCAACGAGCGCGCGCCGAGTTTGCGAATTACAAAAAGCGTATCGAAAAAGAGCAAGCCCAGGTCTATCAAAACGCCGCCGGCGCGATCATTAAACGCTATCTCAGCGTTGTGGATGATCTGGAACGAGCGTTGAAAAACCGACCGACAGACGGCGATGGCGCTGCCTGGGCGGATGGCATCGAATTGATCTATCGCAAGCTTTTAGGGATCCTGGAAAGTGAAGGCGTCAAACCCATGCAGGTGGAGGGTCAATTCTTCGATCCGAACCTGCACGAGGCGATTCTCACCGAAGACAGCGCCGAACATGAGAGCGGCCAAATCACCGAAGTATTGCAGCAAGGTTACATGCTTGGGGATAAAGTGTTGCGCCCCGCGATGGTGCGCGTCGCCCGTTAGCATAAAAGCCGCTATGAACAACATCTTTGCTTTCTGATATTTGCTGGAGGAAATTATGGGAAAAATCATAGGAATTGATCTTGGCACAACCAACTCGGTGGTGGCCGTGATGGAAGGCGGC
>DYGV01000065.1:3319-20604 GCA_020724505.1 Anaerolinea thermophila | reverse complement strand
TGGTCAACTACACCAATCTCTCCGGCGCGCAAGCCACGGGCGCATTTGTGCGCCTGCCAGACTTACAAAGCGTGCTTTTAGTGGAGCAAGAACGACAGGAAGTGTTCCGCACCTGGGGAGCAACTCTGGCGGTCAACTTGAGTGTGACGATTTCCTCGGCGCTGGTCGCCTTGTTTATCGCTCTTTGGACCACACGGCGCATCTCCAACCCGGTCAGCGAACTGGCGGACATTGCGGCACAGATTGCAGATGCGGCCAATCAGCAAGGCAAAGCGTTGGGATGGGAAGTTGATGCAGCCGGAGCAGAGCAAGCGGCGCCCAGCGGACCGCTCGCGGTGCAGTCGCAAGAACTGCGCAGTCTGGCCGGCGCCTGGCAAGATGAAATTGGCACCCTGGCGCAAGCTTTCACACAAATGACCATTCAACTCTCCGGCTTGATCGGCGGACTGGAGCGGATCGTGGAGCAGCGCACCCGCGACCTGGAACAATACGCCCGTTTCCTGGAAGCTTCAGCAGACGTCAGTCGTGCGGCAGCTTCGATCCTGGATCCCGAACGATTGTTGGAACAAGCAGTGGAGTTGATTCGCGACCGATTTGATCTGTACTATGTCGGGCTTTTCCTCAGCGATACGGAGGGAGAATGGGCGGTGCTACGCGCCGGTACCGGGCAAGCCGGGCAAATTCTGCGGGCGCGCGGCCACCGGTTGCGCATCGAACCCACCTCGATGATCGGTTGGTGTATCACCAATGACCAGGCGCGCGTGGCGCAAGTAGCCAGCCTGGATGAAGTGCGCTTTGCCACTCCAGAACTGCCCGACACACGCTCGGAGGCGGCTCTGCCGCTGCATGCTCGCGGTCAGGTGATTGGAGCGATTTCGGTGCAAAGCTCCCGACCGAACGCCTTCGACGCCGCCACTATCAACGTGCTGCAAAGCATGGCTGACCAACTGGCGATCGCCATTGATAACGCCAATCTTTTCGCTCAAAGCCGCCAGGCGTTGGAAGCCGAGCGACGGGCGTATTCTCTGAGCGGTCAGGCAGAATGGCGTGAATGGACGCAATCGCTCGGCGGGTTAAGCCTGCGCAGCGACCCGTTGGGCAGGTTGCAACCCGCAGCGGATTGGTACCCAGAGATGAACCAGGCATTCCATCAGGAGCAAACTATTCTGAGCAACGAGCGGCTGGCCATCCCCATTCGCGTGCGCGGCAACGTGATCGGCGTCATCAGCGCCAGTCGCCCGCCCGAAAAAGGCTACGCCCATGGGCTCGGCTGGGTGGGCGATGAGGTGGCATTCTTGGAAAATATCGCCGAACAGCTTGGCGTGGCGCTGGATAGCGCCCGCCTGTACGCCCAAACCCGGCAACGGGCGGAACAAGAGCGCATGGTAGATGAACTCACGGAGCGAATGCGCGCGACATTGGATATCCAAACCGTATTAGAAACTGCGGCGCGTGAGTTGCGCTCTGCCCTAGGGCTGGCGGAAGTCGAGGTGCGCCTGGGCGAGGCGCGCGTGAACGGGAGCGAGATCGAAACCGCAGATGCCGACGATCTGCGCCGCGGTAATGGAGTCCAACGCTATGATGAGCATTAGAAGGCTATTTTCACCGCCGGTTTTTGAAGATGAAGAACTGACCCGGCGCGCCGGCTTGCTGAACGCCGTCGCCTGGCCTTCGCTAGCAATTGCCATTGGACTGGGTATCACGCTGCTGGTGAGCGGCTCATCGTCTCTTGTGCTGCTCACCGTCGCCGCGATGACGCTGATCATCGCCATCACCTTGATATGGATGCGCCGGGGTAAATTGCAGTCGGCCAGCCTGCTATTCGTGTTCGCCGGATGGGCAGTCACCGTGTTGCCGGCGTTCTTCCAGGATGGTTTGAGCAGCCCCTATGTTTTGTTCTCCATTGTGATGGTATTGCTGGCCAGCCTGCTTTTGGAACGCCGCTATGTGCAGTGGGTTACTGCCTTAAGCCTGCTGGCGGCTACGGGCATGTTGCTCAACCAGTATTACACTTTTTTCCCGCAGGTGATCCCCGTCTCAACGCCCGTTCGTCGTTGGGCAAGCCTATTGGCGGCGTTGTTAAGCATCAGCGTTATCGTGCAGTTGGCGATGGACAGCCTGCGCGCCGCAGTGGAGCGCGCTCGGCAAAATCAACGCCGGTTGGAAGAAAGCAACCGGATGCTGGAAGAGACGCAAGCCGTGTTGGAACGCCGCGTCGCTGAACGCACCGCCGCCTTGGAACAACGCGCCAATCAGTTACAATCCGCCGCCGAGGTGGCCGCAGCAGTAGCCTCGATCCGCGATTTGGACGCCTTGCTGGACGAGATCGCTCACCTCATCAGCGGCAGATTTGGCTTTTACCATGTGGGCATTTATCTGTTAGAGGAAAGCGGTAAAAAGCTGGTGTTGCGAGCAGCAAACACCGAAGCCGGCCGACGCTTAATCGAGAAAGGTTTCGAGCTGCCGCTCGATCAACCCAGCATGGCTGCCAGCGTAGCAAAGACACGTCAGGCGCGCGTGGCGGCGGATGTCTCCGCGGATGAACAATATCTGGCGTTGGACGAGCTGCCTCTGACGCGCGCAGAGATCGTGTTGCCGTTGATCTCCGGCGACAAACTGATGGGCGTTTTGGATCTACAAGACACGATCGTGCGAGCGCCCTCCAGCGATGAGCTAACCGCCCTGCGTATTCTGGCAAACCAGACTGCCATTGCAATGGATAACGCTCAATTGTTTGCCGCTCATCAGAAAACGTTGGAATCGCTGCAACGCGCTTACGGCGCGCTGAGCGCCGAAGGCTGGCGACAGATGCTGCGCTCACAACCGGAATTGGGCTTTCGCGCAACCGAGCCGGGCGCCGTGCAGCCGGTCGCTGGCGAATGGACGCCAGAGATGAAGATGGCTCAAGAGAGTGGGCGCGTGATCCAGGCTGACGCCTACACATTGATTGCCCCTATTCAAATTCGCGAGCAAGCGATGGGTGTGGTTCGTTTGCGCAAACCCCAGGAAGCCGGCGTCTGGGCGCATAGCGAGGTCGAGTTAGTGCAAACACTGTGTAACCGTTTGAGCGCAGCGCTGGAAAGTGCGAGACTATACGAAGAAACCCGCCGACGCGCGGAACGCGAGCGCTTGACGGGCGAAATTACAGCCCGTATTCGCGCCTCAAACGATCCGCGCGCAATATTGCAAACTGCGGCTCACGAACTGCGCCGCGCCTTGCAAGCCAGCCGGGCGCAGTTGTTGGTGCAGGCAACCCCATTGCAAACCTCTTCCGCCGAACCAACATCCACAGCCGGCGCCTCGCAGAACGAAGCCGGGACGAATGGTCGTCAACCGCCAGATGCTAGCGCGTCAGAAAGAGACGCGCCGCAGGGAGGAGAGAATCCATGAGCTTTCAAGAACCTTACTTTTCCGCTCATGACGCCGCCGCTGGTAAGCACCTGAACGGCGACGAGCCAGCCGAAGCAATTTCCGAACAAGAGTTTCCGCAAGAAGCTCTGGCTGCGGCGCAGGAAGCATCCCCAGGTGGGGCAAAATCACGCCTGGATCGGCCTTACGTGATCGCCGTTGCCAACCAGAAAGGCGGCGTAGCCAAGACCACCAGCGTGGTTTCGCTGGCCGGCGCGCTGGTCAACCATGACCAGGAAGTCTTGGTAGTTGATCTGGACGCCCAGGCCAATTTGACACTGGCGCTGGGGAAAGATCCGGGGCGAGTGCGCGGTTCCATCACCGATGTATTGTTCAATTCGGCCACACTGCTCAGTGTGAGCCGCGAAACCAACATCCCCGGTTTAGACCTGGTGCCATCCAACGCCGGCATGGAAGTGGCTGAGCGTTTCCTGCCAGTGCGCCAGGATTATGAATTGATCCTGCGTCGCGCACTGCTGGGTGAACTGAGTCAGACAGGCGCTAACCCGGGCGGAGCGTTGCGGCCACCCACCATTCACTATGATTTTGTCCTGCTTGATTGCCCACCCTCCATGGGCGCCGTGACGCTGAATGCTTTGGTGGCGGCGGATTTGTTGATCATCCCCACTCAACCGGAATACTTTTCCGCCTTTGCCTTGCGAACAATGACGCAGACCATTCGGCAGGTACGCAATCGTTACAACCCGGAACTGGCTTATCGCATACTGATCACCATGTTCGACCGACGTAATCGCATCCATCGGGACGTGGCGGATCAAATCCGCGCCGCCTTTGGAGAAGGTGTTTTTGAAACGGTGATCGCCGTGGATACCAAACTACGTGAAAGCGCCGTCGAAGGTGTGCCGATCACGCATCACAGGAGCCAGAGCCGCAGCGCCTTGCAATATGACACCCTGGCCCAGGAGTTGATTGCCTATGTCCGATAGCGCCAAAAAGCCGCCTGAGCCCGGTCGGCCCAAGAAGCGTTCCAGCGAACGCATCCAGGGGTTATTCGAGGGCCTGGATCGCCTACCCAGCGCGCCGCCCGGCGACGGGCAGAGCGAACGAGTAAAACCACGTCCGCAAGCCTCGTTGACCCCAACCCCTACGGTCGCCGTCAAACCGCCTTCCGCAACGCCGCCGATCCCTCCGCCTCCAGAGCCTAAGGGTCTTCCGCCATCTGCGCCCGCGCCCGCTAAAGAAGCCGCGCCGTTTGAAACGCCGCCCGCTCCCCCTTCGATAGGCAAAGAGCTCGTCATTCTTCCCCTGCCGCAGCAAGGCGTGGCTTCGCAGGAAGGCGATCTTACACAGCCCGCGGGGCAAACCCTCACACCTTTACCCTACGAAAGCCTAAAACAGGGTCGCCCCATCGCCCAGCCAGCCAGCCCCGAACAACCCGCAGTATTGGCTTACGGAAAACTCCTCGGCGGGGCGACAGCTGAATCTCAGGCAGAGGTGCAAGCATTGCTGCTGGAAGTGCTGGATGAAGATGCCCAGCGCCACTGGAGCGACGATGAACTGCTGTTAGTGGAACAGGTAACCGATCAGCTCACCCTGGCTCTGGAAAACGCCCGTTTGTTCGAAGAGGCCCGCCTGCGCAACGAAGAGCTGACCACCATCAACCAGATCACCAGCGTTGCCAACCAGATGCTGGAATTCGATCAACTGCTGGAGGAAATTCTACGGCGGGTGATGCAAGCGGTTGACTATGAAGGCGGGTTGATCAGCCTCGCCGAGGCTTCCTCTGCCGAGGCAACTGCGAACCGTTTAAATCTGGCAGTGCAGCGCAACCTACCCGCAGCCATGCTGCAAGGGTTGACCGCCAACGGCCTGGATGGCACAGTATGCGACCTGGTGTACCAGCGTGGCCAGACGCTGTATCTTCCCGATTTAAACGACCCATCGTCAGAACTGCGCCAGCATCGTTTTGAACCCGACGCTCTGACAGCGGCGCTGCAAGGTCCCCTTTCGATGGGGTATCGCTCGTATCTGGGCGTCCCCCTAATTTCGAAGGGCGAGCGACTGGGCACAGTTTGCATGTTCAATTCGGCGGTGAAACCTATCCCTGAAGCGCGCATCAAACTGATCGAGGCGATCGGTCAGCAAGTGGGTGTAATCATCGAAAACACGCGCCTGTTTGAGCAAACCCAAAAAGCGCGTGATGCGTTGCAAATCTCCGAACGCTATCAAAAGAACGTTGCCCAAGCAGTGGCGGTGCTTACCGAACGCGGCATCGCTGCCCTCAGCGAAGTTCTCGAATTGCTCGGACAGGCTGCCCAGTGCAGCCGGGTGCAATACTTGGAAACGCAAGCCGATCTGGGCGGCGCATACTGGCGATTGATCGCCGAATGGCGCGCTCCTCAAGTTCCCACGCAATTGAACAACCCACTCATGCGGCGTTTCCCGGTTCGCGCCCACTCGCCCTGGATTATGCAATTGCGCAGCCAGGGATACGCCGCCTCACTCACCAAAGACGCCCCGGCAGAAGAAATTGAAACGTTTCAGGCGCTGGGTGCGCGCTCTACATTGCATTTTGCCATCCCTGGGCGGCATGAAATTCCCGGCTGTCTGGCTTTCGAACAGGTAGATTTCGACCGTCAGTGGTCGAGCGATGAGATCGCTGCTTTGCAGACGGCGGCTTCCGCGCTGGCTAACACCCTGGCGCGAGATGACCTGTTTGCCCAAGTGCAGGCAAACCTGGCAGAGACCGAAGCGCAGTATCAAGCCAGCGCCCGACTGAACTCCGCCAGCACGTATGAAGATATTCTGACCGTATTGCGCCAGCATACCATTCTCGGCCATATCAACGCGGTCAACATTGCGCTAAACCTATTTGACCGCCCGTGGGTGCGCGGTGAACGCCCCTCGCGCATGACGCCGATCGTGCAATGGGCTTCTAAAAACGCCTTGTTGTCGCAAATGCCTGAATTTCCTATGAGCGAGGCAAAAACGGCCAGCCTTTTGTTGGACGCCGAGCGAGCGACGACGGTGATGGATGCCGCCAGCGACCCCCGGTTGGATGACAACGCACGGCGTATCTTTGTGGAACAGATGGGCGGCCGCAGCCTATTGTTTGCCCCGCTCAACGTATCCGGACGCTGGATCGGCCATTTGCTTGCGGTGTATGGTCAAACGACGGGTTTCCCCGAACATGAAGTACGACGCCTGTCTTCGCTGGCCGGTCAGGCGGCAGTGGCGGTGGAGGGCTTGCGCCTGCTGGACGAGACGCGCCAGCGCAACGAGGAGTTGAACACGCTCAACCAGGTCATCAGCGCGGTGAGCCGCACCCTGGAACTGGACAGCGTGTTGGGCGAAATCCTGGAGCGCGTGTTGGAGGCCATCGAATTTAGCAGCGGTTTGATCAGCATTGCCGATCCAGACACACAAGAGCTGGTTCTGGCGGTGCACCGCGATTTGCCACCAGAGATGGTGGAAACGCTGACCCAACGCGGCTTGGCAGGTACGGTTTGCGATCTGGTTTACCGGCGCGGCGAGACAATCTACGCGCCCAATGTGTTCGATCCACCGCAGGAGCTGAAGCAGCGCTTTGCAGATGAAACCGTGTTAGAAGCTGCTATGCGCGGTCCACAAGCGATGGGCTTTCGCTCTTATCTGGGCGCTCCGCTGGTTTCAAAAGGCGTGCGGTTGGGTACGGTATGCGCGTTCAATGTAGAAGAACGGCTTGTCTCACCTTCACGGCTGGCGCTGGTGGAAGCCATCGGTCAGCAAGTAGGTGTGGCGATTGAAAATGCTCGCGCTTACAAGCTGACCCAAAAGGCTATGGAGGAAATCCGCGAAGCCGACCGGTTGAAGACCCAATTCCTGGCGAATATGAGCCACGAACTGCGCACGCCGCTGAACTCGATTATTGGCTTCTCGAAGGTGATCCTCAAAGGCATAGATGGTCCAATCACCGAACAACAGATGCAAGATTTAACCGCCATCTACAACTCTGGTCAGCATCTGCTAGGGTTGATCAACGATGTGCTCGACCTGTCGCGCATCGAGGCGGGCAAGATGGATCTGACCTTTGAGGACAATGTTAACCTGGGCGAAATCATCCGCTCGGTGATGTCCACTACTGTTGGTCTGGTGAAGGATAAGCCCATCCAGTTGCACACGCGCATCGCCCCCGATTTGCCCCTGGTGCGCATTGACTCAATGAAGATCCGCCAGGTGCTGATCAATCTGCTATCCAACGCTGCCAAGTTCACAGAAGAAGGCTCGATCACGGTGGAAGCGGAAACATCACCGCAAGGCGACGAGGTGATTGTGCGCGTCATTGACACGGGCCCGGGCATCGCCACCGAAGATCAGGCTAAACTATTTCAACCCTTCTCGCAGGTGGATGGCTCGCTGACGCGCAAAACAGGCGGATCCGGCTTGGGGCTATCCATCTGTCATCACCTGGTGCGAATGCACGGCGGACGCATTGATTTGCACAGCGAGTTGGGTAAAGGCAGCACCTTCTTCTTCACGTTGCCTGTCAAACAACAGGAAAAAAGCGACGCAAACGCGGCGGAGAACGAAACAACGGCAGCCTCTCAGCCCCCAGCCAGCGAAGCGCTGGCGTCTTCTGGGCAAACTTCAGCTCCGAAACCCGCCTCTAACGCCGCCTCGACCCTGCCCACGAACACGCCGGGCGACAGCAACAATACAACCTTGATCCTTGCCATAGATAGCGAACCGCAGGTGGCTGAGCTATATCGCCGCTATTTAACCAAACATCATTACGCCGTGATCTCCATGGCAGAACTCGATCAGGCGGCAGCGGCGGCGCGGCGAATGCAACCCTTCGCCATCACGCTGGATGTCGCCAGCACGAAACGGTCAAGCAAACGGCCAGAGAAGGAGAATGGCAACGATCAGGTCATAGAAGTTAACGGCTGGCAGGTGTTGGAAGCCTTAAAAGCTGACCCGGATACGAGACACATTCCGGTGATCGTTTGCAGCCTGGCTGCGGAACAAGAGCGTGCCTTCCAGATGGGCGCGGCTGACTACTTGCTCAAGCCCATCCTGGAAGACGATCTAGTGCAGGCATTGGAACGCTTGCGCAGCCAGACGTAACGCGCTGAGCAACTCATTGTCCGCTGTTGGAGATCAAACATCCGCCGCCAGAGGAAACTGAGCGGCGCATTCTGGTAAGGAAGACAATTGTCAAATAAGGAGCCATATCATTTTTTATGAGTATTCAAGCTGTATGTCTAGATTGCGGCCAGAGCACCCCCTACGCGCCGAGCCTGCTTAATTGTCCGGTATGCCAAAGCCAGTGGTTGGAGGCGCGCTACGATTATGAGATGATTGCAGCCAAATGGCCGCAACTGCTTGCCCGCCGACCGTTTGATCTATGGCGCTATCGTGAGCTATTGCCCACGCTGCGCTACAACCCTAGTCTCTCCATGGGCGAAGGCGGCACGCCACTCTACCGGGCAGTCAATCTGGGCATGATGTTAGGCTGCCCAAATATATATATCAAAGATGAACGCCAGGGGCCAACGGCATCGTTCAAAGATCGCCAGGGGGCAGTGAACATCGCTGCGCTGAAGGAAGCCGGCGTCACCGAAGTGGTGTTAGCCTCCACCGGCAACGTCGCTATGGCGTATTCCGCCTATGCCGCGCGGGCAGGTATCAAACTTTGGGCGTTTCTCACCAGCTTGGTGCCAGCCGAGAAGATGCGCGAAGTGGCACTTTATGGCACGCAAGTGGTCAAAGTCACCGCCTCCTATGACCAGGCCAAGAAGGTGGCGGCAGAATACGCCCGTCAACGGAATCTGTATTTGGAGCGCGGGGCGCGCTCCATCCCTTCTGTGGAGGCGATGAAAACCATCGCCTTCGAAATCTGCGAGCAGCTCTGGCAGCAGCAAGCGGAGGCTGAGCGCGGCGAGCAGTTGGTGGGTTTTCGCGCACCAGACTGGTATTTCCAATCGGTCAGCGGCGGGCTGGGGCCGCTAGGCGTGCAAAAAGGCTTTCACGAATTGTTTCTGATGGGGTTGATCGAAAAAACGCCGGCGATTGCCGGCATTCAAACTGAAGGCTGCGCGCCCATGGTGCATGCCTGGAAAGCGGGGCGCGACGCCGCTGAACCGGTAACCTCGCCACGCACACACATCGCCACCCTCTCCACCGGCGACCCGGGACGCACTTACACCCTGCTGAGACAGCGCATGTTGAGCAGCGGCGGCGGTCTTTTCGAAAGCGTGAGCGATGAAGAGACCTTCCGCGCCATGCACATCCTGGCGAAAATGGAGGGGCTTTCGGTGGAACCAGCAGCAGCCGTGGCCTTCGCCGGCCTGATCAAGCTGGCGCGCAATGGCTCCATCCGACCCGATGATGTGATCGTGGTCAATTGCACCGGCCACACCATGCCCATCGAACGCGTCATCCTGGGCGAGGGCTGGGCGCGCAATGTTGTGCTTTCGAGCCAGGCGACAGACTTCCCCCAGGAAGGTTTGTTAGCCGCCTTGAGCAAAGTCACCGATGATCGTTTCCCCACCGTCCTCATCGTAGATGATACTGAGGAAGCCCGGCGGCTGATCCGGCGCATCTTGCAGGCGCAGGGCAACTACACCCTTCACGAGGCA
Organism: Anaerolinea thermophila; assembly: GCA_020724505.1. Taxonomy (GTDB): domain Bacteria; phylum Chloroflexota; class Anaerolineae; order Anaerolineales; family UBA4823; genus RBG-16-57-11. The sequence goes on along the minus strand of DYGV01000065.1, from coordinate 10,615 downwards.
GCAAATGGGCGGCAGGCGCTAGAGATTGCCCGCAAGGAGTTGCCGGATCTGGTCATCCTGGATCTGATGATGCCCGAAATGGATGGATTTGCTGTGTTGGACGCGCTCAAAGCCGATCCCGCCACTGCACCCATACCGGTCATTGTTGTCACCGCCAAGGAACTCACCCCTGATGAGAAGGAACGTCTACGCGGCCAGGTGCAAACGCTGCTACAAAAAGGCGAATTCATGAGCGACGAGCTTCAAGAGGAAGTGCGCGCTTTGATTCGATGAAGCGCAGCCTCCTCAGCAAGCTGCGTCAGCGAAGAGACTATACAATGGAGCGAACCGAGGAACGCAAAGTCGCCGTGCCGGCAAAGAAAATACAGGCTAACCCCACCGGATTATACGCCGCGCTGGCTTCGGCGTTCTTCCTGGGGATGGCGCCTGTCTTTGGGCGACAAGCGATCCTATTGGGCATGCCTCCGCTGGCGGTGGTCGCCGTCCGCACCGGACTGGCGGCGTTGTTGCTGCTGGGCGTGATGTTCTTCTTCTGGCGTAAGTATCTGTATATCTATCCGGCGGGGTTATTAGGCTGCCTGCTTGCGGGCTGGATCAACGGCTTAGGTTCGCTATTTTACTACTCAGCGCTGGGGCGCATTGACGCTGGCTTGGGGCAGTTGCTATATTCTCTGTACCCACTCTTCCTGGCGCTGTGGCTGGCGCTGGATAATCAACCACCCAGTCGCCTAACCTGGCTGCGCCTGGGGTTGGCACTGCCGGCGATTTTCCTGTTGGTGCAAGTTAACGGCGGCAGAGGCATTGATCTGGTGGGGGTGGCGGAAATGCTGCTGGCCTCCGCCCTCTACGCCCTCCATTTGCCCTTCAACCAACGCGTTTTGTATGATATGCCCGCTCCCACGGTGACGCTCTACACGTTGATTGCCATGAGCGCCATGGGTGTACCCACGTATCTATTCTCCGGCGCGTTCGATTTACAAAGCAGCAGCGCTAATGGTCTGGCAAATGCAGCGGCGAATGGCGTCAGCCGCTATTGGCTGCCGGTGCTTGGTTTAACGTTGGTGACCTTTCTCTCGCGCTTGACATTGTTCCTGGGGGTGAAGCATCTGGGCGGGATGCAAACCGCCCTGTTAGGGCTGGGTGAATTGCTGGTGACGCTGCTCTTCGCCCGCCTGTTGCTGGGGGAGCGCTTCAGCGCCATGCAATGGATGGGCGCCGGCTTGCTGGTGATTAGCCTGGCCTTGGTCGCCTTGGACCGCTCGCACACGCGCCGCGGCGGAGGTGGCGGCTTCTTGAGCTGGCTGGGGACATCGAGGCTAACGTCTGAAGGGTGGAAATCTTATGATTGAAAAACACCAAGCCAAACGAAGGACAATAATTCCTTACAAAGCCTTCCACTTAATGATAAAATAGAACTGATGTTCTCAACAGAAGAATACTATATGACACATCACAACTTTGGCGGAGATTGGACTACAGAGAAACTTGAGCGGATTAGGAAATATTTGTCTGCTTATATGATGATTTTCAGTAGAAACAAAAGAGCCCAAAATTTAACTCCGATCTACATAGATGCCTTTGCAGGAACAGGATATCGAACAATTTCCCATCCTCATAAAGAAATAGGGGTACCACTGCCCGAATTGACCGAAACAGACAATGAAGAATTCTTAAAAGGGAGCGCTCGTATAGCCCTTGAGATTGAGCCTCCCTTCAAACGATACATCTTTATTGAAAGAGACCGACATCGAGCAAATGAGTTGGAAAACCTAAAGGCAGAATTTTCACAGATGAGATCATCTATCGAGATCATCATTGCAGATGCCAACACATATCTTAAACAATGGTGTGCGAGAATGACAGACCGCATGCGATCTGTGCTATTTTTAGATCCATATGGTATGCAAGTGGAATGGTCTCTGATTGAAATGATTGCGAAGACAAAGAAGATAGACCTTTGGATTTTGTTCCCCTTGGGAATAGCGGTGAATCGTTTATTGACAAGAGCAAGTCTCCCACCTGAACAATGGGCGCAAACTCTTACTCGAATTTTTGGCACTGAAGAGTGGAAGGGCTATTTTTACCCACAGCGTAAAGTTACTACTCTATTCGGTGAACAAGAACAGCAGATAAGAGAGGCGGATTACAACAGAATTAGTGAGTTTTTTATTATGCGACTGAAAACCATTTTTCCAGCTGTAGCGGAGAATCCTTTACCCCTTCTCAATTCCCGAAACAATCCTCTCTATCTGTTATGCTTTGCCGCTAGCAATCCAAGAGGAGCACCAACTGCGGTAAAAATTGCCCAAGACATATTGGGGAAAAGCTAATGGCCACGCGCAGCAAGATCGAGTGGACACAAATGACATGGAATCCAGTAACCGGCTGTACAAAAATCAGCGCCGGATGTAAAAATTGTTATGCAGAACGCATGGCTAAACGTCTCCAGGCGATGGGGCAAAAGCGATACATCAATGGGTTTGAAGTAACCTTGCATGAAGATCTGGTTGAGCTGCCTTATCAATGGAAAACATCTCGATTGATCTTTGTAAATTCAATGAGTGATCTTTTTCACGAAAAAGTGCCTCTTGATTTTATTCAACGAGTTTTTAATGTTATGGAGAGATGCCCTCAGCATACCTTTCAAGTGCTGACTAAGAGAAGTAAAAGACTTAGAGAGGTATCGGATCAGCTTTCGTGGGCGCCCAATATATGGATGGGAGTTAGCGTTGAAGATGAACATGTCATGTATCGGATTAAAGATTTACAAAACACACCAGCAACTATTCGTTTTTTATCGTGTGAACCTTTACTTGGCCCATTAGAGAATTTGGATCTAAATGGCATTCAGTGGGTCATCGTTGGCGGCGAATCAGGGCCGAAAGCCAGACCAATGCATTTAGAATGGGTAGAGGCAATCCATATGCAATGTAGGCAGGCTGGTGTGCTATTTTTCTTTAAGCAATGGGGAGGGGTTCACAAAAGGCGCAATGGGCGCGAACTTCACGGACGTTTATATAACGAAATGCCGAACCTGACCAATTATGGCTATCAGGCAATTTTAGAAGAAGTGGACGTTTATAAGATTGCGGAAAAAATTCACGACTAATGAAAAGTCCATTAACCTTCAACCATCACCTGTCCATACAAGGCTAAAACCCTTGCAGCAATGTTCTCCCAGGCGTATTGTTGAGCGACGGCGTGCGCCTGCTCGCCCAACTTCTGACGCAAAGCACGGTCGTTAATCAGCAAAGCCAGTCGGTCGGCCAAAGCCAGCGGTTCATCCACAGGCACCGTGAAACCCGTTACACCATCTTGCACCAGGAAGGCAAGCCCACCCACCTGCGAAGCGACCACCGGCGTTCCGCAGGCCATGGCTTCCAACGCCACCATGCCGAAAGACTCATAATGCGACGGCACCACCACCGCTTCAGCCGCCGAATAATAGTAAGGTAAGGTATCTTGGCCGCGCTTGCCCAAAAAGGCAACTAGGTCGGTGAGGCCAGCCTGTTCGCGCAGCGCTTTCAGACGCGCCATCTCAGAACTTTGAGCCTCTGGGCTGCTATCCGGATCGCCGCCGATCACCGCCAGGCAGACATAGATGTTCCGCTGGCGCAACAGGGCAATCGCCTGGATTAGGATATCAATGCCTTTGAGTGGCTCGATGCGCCCCACAAAGAGCAACATGCGCTCGCACAGAGGAATGCCAATGGCTTCCTTCGCCTCATCTTCAGGGATAGGGTAGAAATGGCTGGTATCTACCCCCGGCGGGATGATCACGATCTTGCGCGTATCCGCCTGATACAACCACTGCAATTGCGCCAGTTCCGCCGGGGTGGCTGCCACGATGCGCTCGACTTGCTGGATCACCTGACGCTCGCCTTGCAGGCGATTTTCGCCATCCGCTTCATCCGGCTGGCGCGCCACGCGCTGCTTCATCAACCCCAGGGTGTGGAACATGTGAACGATAGGCAGATTCCAGACGCGCTTCAACTCCAACGCTGCCACACCAGACATCCAGTAATGGCTATGGATCAGGTCATAGCGCAATCCTTTTGCCCGGGCAAACTCCTGGACGCCGCGCACAAAATCCGGGATGAAGCCGATCAACTCTTGTTTGGGTAGCGGCACCTCTGGTCCTGCAGGCACATGCACCACGCGATTGCCATAGCCCAGGTCGTGCAGCACATGCGGCACATGTTCATCCTGTGAGCGGGTGAAGACATCCACATGCGCGCCAAGACGACCCAACTGACGGGTCAATTCACGCACATATACATTCATTCCACCGGTATCCTTGCCCCCCAGGGTCGCTAACGGGCAAGTGTGATACGAGAGCATGGCGATACGCATGATTACACCTTGTGTGAAACGATGTTCTTATGTATAATGTCCGGCGCTGTCAGCCGCCGTAGCTCAGCCGGCAGAGCAGCCGCTTCGTAAGCGGCGGGTCAAGGGTTCGATTCCCTTCGGCGGCTCTGGTTATTTTATCTCATTTGAGGCGGTTCATCCGCCGTCCAAAATCCCCCCGTAGTTTGATAAAAACAGTCGCTCGAAGTTATTTGCCAGCCTGTCCCATCTTTCGTCGCTCGATGCACGCCCTTGCGTGACAATCGTGACGAAATACGCGCCGGGTTGGGCGTAATCGTAACCCTTCAATCGGAGGGATCGCCAATAGCGGCCCTGCGCATCATAACTCATGGCTGGGTCGCCACCTCAAACTGCCCAAATTCCACATCAAAATCCTGCAATCAGCGTGTCGCTCAGACCTTAGCGGCGCACAAGCCAAAGCCTACTGCAAGCCCAAAACGCGTCGGTCAAGTGGGCGCAGGCAAATGTGTAACTCCCGCCGGAGGAGTGCATCTAAATATCTGAGGTATCTTCTCAATCTTGTTGATAAAGAGGCAAAAAGAAGATGATCAAAATTGCATTTCCAACCGACGACGGCGAGACCATCAGCCGACATTTTGGGCAAGCGCAATACTATGTAGTAGCGCAGATCACCGAATCAGGTGTCGCCCTCGAACAGCGCCCCAAACCCCATCATCAGGCGCACGAGGAGGGGCATCATGAGCATTCCAACCATAGCAAAAATGGCTTTGGGCAAAAAATGCTGGAACCCATCTCAGATTGCCAGGTGTTGATCTCTGGCGGGATGGGTCAACCGGCTTACCAACATGCGATCTCTAAAGGTTTGCAAGTCATTTTGAGCGGAGAGAAGGACATCACCGCCGCGCTGGAAGCTTATCGAACCGGGAAACTAGAATCGGACCCCCGCAGAATTCACCATCATCATTAAGCCAGTTCGCTTCGAGGAGGTTCATGTATGCCCAATACCCAGAAACCTCAACCAAGAGTTCTCATCTTTACCACCCCTACCTGCGCCTTCTGTAATCAGGCGAAACGTTATTTTCGCGAAAAGGGCATCAAGTTTAAAGACGTTGACGTCAGCCGTGATGCAGCCGCAGCGCGTGATATGATCCGTCGCTCTGGACAGCAAGGCGTGCCGGTGATTGATATTGGAGGAAAAATCATCGTCGGCTTTGACCGACAAAAAATCAATCAATTACTTGGAATCAAGTGAGAGAAGGAGTTCGTTCAACATGGGAAACAATGGCTCGACCCCCGCAATTCAACCGCTTGGCGCACGTGTTCTGATCAAACCCCTAGAACAGGAGGGGCGCACCACCGCTGGCATCTATGTGCCGGAAACTGCCAAAGAGAAACCTCAAACCGGCATGGTGATTGCCATCGGCGATGATGAAGATATTAAAGTGCAGGTGAATGACAAAGTGCTTTACGCCAAATATTCGGGCACGGAGGTAAAATACAACGGCAACGAATACCTGCTCCTGGATAGCAGCGACATTCTCGCCAGATTATTGGATTAGCAAACCGACCTACTAAACTGTTGACAGGGCGCGCCGATCACGCGCCTTTTTTGTTATCGCTCTTCAACTGGCACGGGCGCATTTACAGTATAATTCAAATATGATCCATCGCCCTCCTCCTTTGGTCATCGGCATCGCCGGCGGCAGCGGCTCCGGCAAAACCACCCTGGCGCGCTTGATTTTGCAGCGCGTGGGTGAAGACCGCATTGCTTACCTGCCCCACGACGCATATTACAAAGACCTCAGCGACCTGCCGCCCAACCAGCGTATGTCGGTCAACTTTGACCATCCCGACTCGTTGGACACTGAACTGCTCATCCAACATGTGTTGCAATTGCGCAATTATCAGCCGGTAGATCTGCCGGTGTATGATTTTAAGACTCACACCCGCACCCGAGAGACGCGGCGTGTGGAGCCGCGCGGCGTTATTATGGTGGAAGGCATTTTGATCTTCGCCGACCCGGAGCTACGCAAACTGCTCGATGTAAAAATCTTCGTGGATACCGATGCCGATATACGATTGATCCGGCGCTTGGAGCGAGATATTCGCGAACGAGGCCGCACAACGGAAATGGTGGTGACGCAATATTTGACCACTGTGCGCCCCATGCATCTGGAATTCGTCGAACCTTCCAAACGCTACGCCGACGTGATCGTGCCGGAGGGCGGCATGAACGAAGTAGCCATGGAAATGGTGGTGGCGCGGCTGGAGGCGCTGCTGCGCGAGAGCGCTGAAAGCGCCATGACGCCGCAGGCCGTCGCCGAAGAAACCGGGCAAACCGGCGACTAACCAACTCAATTTTCCATTTATTAGAAAGGTAAATATATGACATCCAACTCCCCCAAGCAATGGGCGCAAGCGCCCGCCATAACCATTGATGTTACAAAGCAATACACCGCCGTGATCCACACAGATAAAGGCGACATGACCGTTCAGCTCTTCGCCGATAAAGCTCCGCGCACCGTGAACAATTTCGTTTTTCTGGCAAAAGAGGGCTTTTACGATGGGACGATTTTCCATCGCGTGATCGCCGATTTCATGGCACAGGGAGGCGATCCCACTGGCAGCGGGCGCGGTGGCCCAGGTTACCGCTTTGATGATGAATTCCATCCCTCGCTGCGCCATGATAAACCTGGCGTGCTCTCCATGGCCAATGCCGGCCCCAACACCAACGGCTCGCAGTTTTTCATCACTCACGTCCCCACTCCGTGGCTGGACGGCAAACACAGCGTCTTTGGTCAAGTGACGAAGGGCATGGATGTGCTGATGGCCATCCCGCCGCGCGACCCCATACGCCCCGAATACCCCGGCGTCAAGATCCAATCCATCGAGATAATAGAAGCCTGAAGCGACAAAAATTCCAGGGCAGGCGCGCATGGATACACCGGGGCGGATGATCGCGCC
>DYGV01000065.1:0-3309 GCA_020724505.1 Anaerolinea thermophila | reverse complement strand
ACTACCCGCGCCGCGAGGTAGCCTCATGACGCAACAACGCCGCACGGCGCTGCTGCGCCTGCTCACCCTGGTGTTTGTGCTCGTATTAATCGTCGGTGTTTATCTGAATCGTGAGCGCATCCAGGAGCTGTATCACCTCGGTTATGCAGGGGTTTTTTTAGTCACCATGCTGTCCAACGCCACGGTGTTCCTGCCTGTTCCAGGGGTGATGGTGGTGTTCGCCATGGGGGGAGTGTTTCACCCGTTCTTCGTTGCCCTCTTCGCTGGCATGGGCGCTGCGGTAGGCGAGGTTTCCGGCTATCTGGTGGGATTCAGCGGTCAGGGGTTGGCTGAACGTTCGCAGCGCTATCAGCGACTGCTAGAGTGGATGGAACGCAATCGGCGCCTATCTGATCTGATGATCCTGGTCTTTGCCGCCATCCCCAACCCATTTTTTGACCTGGCCGGCATCGCTGCGGGGACGTTGAAAATCCCACTTTGGCGCTTCCTCGTATTCTGCATGTTAGGAAGCATTTTCAAGATGTTGGCGTTTGCCTACGCCGGACGACTGGGGCTGCACTGGATCTATGGGTTATACCAAAATTAATCGCCGCTGGATCTTTTGGATCCTGGCTGTTGGATTCATCTGGATAATCGTCAGTCGTTATTCTGAGGCCCAGCAATTACGCCAGGTCCTCGCCCAGGGTCAATGGGGGTGGTTATTGCTGGCTGCCGCGACCCAGATGGCTTATTACATCGCAATGGCGGCAACTTACCAGGCGGCGTTTGCTGCGGTAGATGTTTCCAGTCACATCCGCGAGCTAACGCCGGTTACCCTAAGCTCCCTGTTTATCAACGTCGTAGCCCCAAGCGGAGGCGCCGCCGGCGCGGCGCTCTTTGTGGATGATTTGAAGCGACGCGGGCAATCGCCGGCGCGAGTTGCGGTGGGCGTGTTCTTACAACTCATCTGCATCTTCCTCTCCTTCATGCTGATCCTGATCTTTGGCTTGGCATATCTCTTTATGCAGCATGATCTGGAGATCTATGAAATCATTGCTGCGATTCTGCTGTTCATGGCTACAGCAGCATTAAGCAGCGCGCTGTTACTCAGCCTCTGGCGTCCCAGCCTGCTGCACCGCTTATTGCTCTGGGTGCAACACTTCCTCAATGGGCTGTTTGGTTTCTTGCGTAGCCCATCCACCCTGGCTGACGATTGGGCGGAGCGCAACGCCAACGAATTCAGTCAGGCTGCGGAAATGATCATCCAGAGGCCGAAACGGCTGGCGCGTGCAGTAGGTATGGCGTTTACGGCGCACGGGATCAGCATTATCAGTCTGTACCTTCTCTTTCTCGCCTTCAATCAACCTATCTTGTTCGGCTCGCTTGTGGCAGGTTATGCAATGGGCTTCTTATTTCTGGTCGTCTCGATCACTCCCATGGGCATCGGGGTTGTTGAAGGGGTCATGACGCTGGTTTACACCTCATTGGGCGTCCCTAGCGCCGCTGCGGCCGCAGTGGCGTTGGCGTACCGCGGACTAGGATTTTGGTTGCCTCTAGGCTTGGGCTTCCTGCTGTTGCGCCGATCCAAAACCTTCGGTGCCGAAGAACACACCCTGGAAGAAACCTGGGGAGTGAGAATTATCGCAGTTTTAACCGGGCTGATGGGCATCATCAATATGATTTCCGCGGTGCAGCCAGCGTTGATTGAACGTTTGCGCATCTTGGAACGCATTTCGCCGCTGGCAGTTCGGCACGGCGGGCGTCTGACAGCCGCTCTAGCTGGTTTCGCCTTGTTGACCTTGGGTCGCGGCTTGTGGCGGCGCAAGCGAGTGGCCTGGTTAGCGGCTATCATCATGCTGGCGATCTCAGCAATCAGTCATCTGGTGAAGGGCCTGGATTATGAGGAAGCGCTGCTTGCTGCCGGTTTGCTGGTGTTATTGTGGCTTAACCGCCACCATTTCCACGCCCGCTCCGACCCGCCGTCCACGCGTCAGGCGATTGGGGTGCTGGCCACAGCCGTGGTGTTCACGCTTGTTTATGGGACACTGGGTTTTTATTTGCTCGATCGGCATTATAGCGTCCATTTCAATTTCTTGCAGGCTGTACGCCAAACAATCGTCATGTTCACTCAGTTCTACGACCCCGGCTTGCAACCGCTTACCGGTTTTGGCAAATATTTTGCCGATTCGATTTACATGATTGGGGCTGTAACACTTGGGTATTCTACGCTGTTGTTGTTGCGTCCAATGATGAGCCATCCACCTGCAACGTCGGAAGAGCGCGAAAAGGCGCGCGCTCTCGTGGAGTGCTATGGGCGAACATCGTTGGCGCACGCCGCATTGTTCGACGATAAAAACTACTATTTTGCCCCTGAAGGAGCAGTGATCGCCTACGCAAGACACCGCGGCGTTGCGGTAGCGCTTGGCGACCCAATTGGACCATCAAACGCTTTTCCCGCAGCAATCGCCGGATTTCAACAATTCTGCGCCTTGAACGACTGGACGCCTGTTTTCTACCAAACACTGCCGGATAGCTTGAGAATCTACAAACAGGCAGGATTCGAGGCCGTTTGTATTGGGCATGAAGCGATTGTCGAATTAGAGCATTTCACCCTGGAAGGCGGATCGCGCAAGCAGTTTCGCACCGCAATCCATCAAATGGAACGCAGCGGATTTTATTTTATCGTCCATCAGCCGCCATTGGATCACAAAACATTGACTGAGTTACAAGCGATCAGCGATGAATGGCTGACGATGATGCATGGTTCGGAGAAGCGTTTTTCGATGGGCTGGTTTAACGATGATTACATCCGCAATTCTCCCATCGCTGCGGTGCATGATCCGAAAGGGTTGGTGACCGCCTTTGCCAATATTGTCTCGGAATATCAGGCAAACGAAGTAACGATAGATCTGATGCGCCGCCGGCGAGATGTGGAGCCCGGAACGATGGATTTTTTGTTTGCCAACTTACTGCTATGGGCGCAAAAGCAAGGTTATGCCAGCTTTAACTTAGGGTTGAGTGCGCTGGCCGGAATAGGTGAGCATCCAGACGATCCAGCAATCGAACGAGCAATGCATTTTATCTATCAACACATCAACCAGTTCTACAACTTCAAAGGGTTGCACGAATACAAAGAGAAATTTCAACCGACCTGGTCGCCGCGCTACTTGATCTACCCGGGCGCAGGGAGTCTTGCCGCAGCATTAACCGCTGTAGTAGCAGTGAATTCAGGGGAAGAAAATCTGCTCTTGGAGTATCTGAAACCCAAGTCGTAGCGCGGCGTTCATGCCGCAACCACAGGCGATCTAAATGTCCCAAGTCGTACCGCGG
>DYGV01000064.1:9933-20724 GCA_020724505.1 Anaerolinea thermophila | reverse complement strand
TCCGAGATGAAACCGTTTAGGCCGGGCAGCCCCAGCGAAGCCATCGAAGTAAAGATCAAAATGCCGCCATAAACCGGGATGAGCGGGAATAAACCGCCAAAATCGTTCAGGTTGCGGGTGTGGGTTCGCTCGTAAATCACCCCAACCAGGAAGAACATCCCCGCCGCCGAGAGGCCATGGTTGAACATCTGCAACACTGCGCCGTTCAAGGCAATATTGGCGTTTTGCTTTACTGCCGGGTCTGTCGCCCCATACGCGAAGGCTGCGGCAGCGATACCCAGCACCACAAACCCCATATGGTTCACCGAGGAATAAGCCACCAGGCGTTTAAAGTCGTCTTGCCCATACGAAGCCAGAGCGCCGAAGATGATCGCCATCACCGCCAGAAAGCCCAACGCGCCAGCGTAATATTTTGCTTCCACGGGATAAAGCGGCAGCACCAGGCGCAAGAAACCGTACGCGCCCAGCTTGAGCAGCACGCCGGCCAGGATCATTGAGCCGGCAGTGGGCGCTTCAGTATGCGCGTCCGGTAGCCAGGTGTGGAATGGCCACACCGGCACCTTGATGGCAAAGGCTATGGCAAACGCCCAAAAGGCAATCGCCTTGACCACGCCGATGGGCAGGCCAAATAAAGGCTGGCTCAAAGATGTCCAACGCTGGAACAATTCGGGGATGTCGAAAGTGCCCGATACCGCGCCGATCATCTGGATCGCCAGCAGCAAGCCCAACGAACCCGCCATGGTATAGATCATGAATTTGATGGATGCGTACACCCGCGCTGGGATCACTCGCCCACGCCACACTTCGCGCTCGCCCTTCTCGCTGCCCCATTGGTTGATCAGGAAGTACATCGGCACCAGACCAAACTCCCAGAACACAAAGAAAAGCAGCAGGTCAAGCATCATAAACACGCCCAACATTCCCATCTCGAGCAGAAAGAACAACACCATGTAAGATTTCACCCGATCGGTGATGGAAAACGAGGCCAAAATAGCTAAGGGCGTGAGCAGTGTGGTGAGTAACACCATGGTCAATGAGATGCCATCTACGCCCACGTGATACGACGAATTGATGGCGGGATACCAGTCTACTTTTTGACTGAACTGGAAGCCGGGCGTATTGGGATCGAATTTGAACCACAATATCACCGAAAGGATTAGCGGGATGAAGCTGAGCACAAAAGCCGTCCAGCGTATTAAATTATCTTGCTCCCGCGGCAGCAAAATGAGCACCACCGCCGCCAACACGGGGGTGAATAAGATGAGCGTAAGAAGATTATTGAGAATGAAATCCATCACTCGCTCCTGTCACATAAGATCTCGTCGCGATGTGCTAGCGCGCCGTGAGCAGCAGGTAATAGAACAAAGCCGTAAATACGGCAAGGCTGAATAACGCCAAGACCATATATTGTTGAACACGACCGGTCTGGATCGGTCGGAAGAAAACGCCCAGCTTTTTGGCGCTCTCTCCCACCCAATCGCCAAAACCGTTAACGATGGGCTTATCAATGGCGTTGCGTAGAAATTCGCCGATAATCCCGGAAATATAGGCGAACCAATGCAGAACGCCGTCAATCGCCTTGCGATCCATCCAGAGCGAGGTAAATGTCTCCGCCAGCCAGTATGCAGGCTGGACGAACAGACGGTCATAGGCCTCATCAAAGTAGTATTTGTTTTTAAGCAAGCGGTAAAGACCTGCGCCAAGGAAGCTTTCCATTGGGTCGCTGGCGCCAGCCCGAATATCGCGATAGACAAACAAACCTAGACCCAGGCCGCCCAGAGCCACAACCAGCGAAGTAAGCAACGGGATGGCGTTGAAGGGAAGAGCCTCTGGATGACTGAGCAGCGTTCCGCCGACAAACTTGTGAAACCAGTTGGGGATCGCGCCGCCAGTCATCCACTCTGGGATACCAACCCAGCCGGCAGCCACGGCAAACACTGCCAGGATCACCAATGGCAGCGTCATTGTCCATTTGGATTCGACAGCGTGCTCGGACTCCTTGGTGCGCGGCTCGCCACCAAAGGTCAGGCTAATCTGGCGCATGGTATAGAACGCCGTGAGCAGCGCTGCCAGCGCCAATACCACAAACACCAGCGGGGCATGCGCCCAGGCGTCGGCTAAAATTTCGTCCTTCGACCAGAAACCGGCGGTGACGAAAGGAAAGCCGGAGAGCGCCAAACCGCCAATCAGAAATGTCCAGTACGTGATGGGCATTTTCTTGCGCAGACCGCCCATGTTAAACATATTTTGTGGGTCCACATGGTGGTTGCCTGTGTGCAGTACGCCATGCTCCATGCCGTGGATCACTGAACCCGAACCCAAGAAGAGCAGCGCCTTGAAGAAAGCGTGGGTAATCAAATGGAAAGCGGCAGCCACATATCCACCGATGCCCAGGGCTGCGATCATATAGCCCAACTGTGAAATGGTGGAATAGGCCAGCACGCGCTTGATGTCGTTTTGCGCCACGGCGATTGTGGCTGCAAACAAGGCAGTGAATGCGCCGATAAAAGCCATGAAGAGCATGGGTTGCGTCAGGTGATGTGTTTCTTCATATCCTGCGGACAGCAGCGGGAAGACGCGGATCACCATATACACGCCGGCCGAAACCATGGTAGCGGCATGGATCATGGCCGAGACTGGCGTGGGGCCTTCCATAGCGTCTGGCAACCACACATGCAAGGGGAACTGCGCCGATTTGCCAATCGCGCCAATGAACAGCAAAACACCGATCAACGCCGCGGCAGAGAAGCCTGCAATGTAGGAAGGCGTTTCCGCCAGATGGCGCAACACCTCTTCGTTATAGAAGATTTCACGATAGTTCAGCGTGCCGGTCAGCGAATACAGGTAAGCAATGCCTAACAGCATGAACACATCGCCAATGCGGGTGGTGATAAAGGCTTTGATCATCGCCGCCCGCGCAGAGGGCTTGCCGTACCAAAAACCGATCAGCAAATAAGAGCACAACCCCATGATCTCCCAGCCCACAAACAAGGTCAACAGATTATCGGAGACCACCAGGGTGTACATGCCAAAGGCGAATAGACCAATAAAGGCAAAAAAGCGTGAGTACATCGGCTCAATAGATGGCACATGATGTTCATGGCCATGAGCATCGCGCACCGTCGCGCCGTGCGGCGGCAACCCTGGCCGGTCGTGATCGCCCTTCGGCTGGCCATAATTGTGATACCCCACACTGTAGATGAAGATCATCAACACCGTCCAGGCGACAAAGAACAGCGTAGCCGCCGAAAGCGGATCAATTTGTACGCCGATGCGAAAATATGTGTCGCCGGTTGCCAACCAGGGAATGGAGGAAACGAACGGATGCTCGCCTAGATGTTCGGTGGAGATGGCGCGGAAAAAGACCACCATGCTCCCCAACCAAGATAGGAAAGCCGCGCCAACCGCCAGGGTGTGGCTGAGTGCCCGGTTGCGGTTGGTAAACAACACAATCAAGAAAAACGCCAATACTGGCGGAAGCGGGATGAGCCAGATCAATGTTTCTGTCGTCATAGGTTCACCACTTCATCAGATCGAGTTCATCAGCCGCGATCGTCTTGCGGCGACGATAGACCGAGATAAACAGCGCCAACCCAACGGCCACCTCTGCGGCAGCGACCGCAAAGACAATCACGGCGAACACCTGGCCGGCCATCATCTCCGGCGTGCGATAGCGCCAGAAAGCCACCAGATTAACATTCACTGCATTTAGCATCAGCTCGATGCCCATCAAGATAGCAATGGCGTTTTTACGCGCCAGAACGCCGTACAAGCCGATACAAAACAAGGCCGCGGCAAAAAATAATAGCCAGGAAAGTGGAATCATGGCGCCTCCTACCTTCGATCCCAGGCGACAACCAGCGCGCCGATCAGCGCTGCCAGCAGCAACACCGAAGCCACCTCAAACGCCAGCACAAAACCTTCCGGCGAAACCAACGCCAGGCCCAGCTCTCGAACCGTGTCGAAGCGGGGGCTGATGGCAGGCGCCTGTGCAGCAATGCCATCCCAACCAGAAAGCATCCACGCCAGCGTTCCAAACAACACCAGGGCAATCACCAGCGCCCAAGACCAGTTCTCGTTGAAACGCGGTCCACTTTCCGAAGCGATATTACGCGTCAACATAATGGCGAAAATCATCAGGATGGCGATCGCGCCGATATAAATGACCACCTGCACCACAGCCAAAAAACCGGCTTGGAGCAAGACATACACAATCGCCACACCAAATAAAGCCAGCACCAACCACAACGCGGAATGCACCAGGTTGCGCGCCGTCACCACCATCAAACCAGCGCCCAACGTCATGGCAGCTACGAGGATGAAGATCATTTGCAAAGGTGTCATAGGCATTTTCCCTTTTAATTGGGTTTTTGATCAGGATTTAGCAACTCCAGAATATTCCGGCGAAGCAACCGGGCGCGGCGCGGCCACCCGCTGGCGTTCGATGCGAGCATAGGAGCGCAGCAGAGAAAGCGTAATCCAGCCAATCAACAGGTTGAGCGCCAGCATTGCCAAACTATAGGTCAGGCTGCCAGCAGCGACGCCCAATTCAATCAGCGCTTTATCCGTCAGCGCGGTGAACATCACAACCGCCAGCGCCAGTGGGGTGAGTAGTTTCCAGTTGAAGTTCAACATGTGGTCAATGCGCACACGGGGCAACGAATACTTAACCCACATGATGACCCAATAAATAAACATAGCTTTCAAGAACAGATAGAACACTCCCAGGATGGGCGCCTGTTCCGCAAACGGGCCGCGCCAGCCTCCCATAAAGAACGAGGCAAACAGAGCGCCCATCGTCAGGGCGTGTAACAACTCCCCAGCGTAGAACAGACCGAATTTCATGCCGGTGTATTCAATATGAAAACCAGCTACAATTTCCGATTCTGCCTCCGCCAAATCAAAAGGCGCCCGGCCCAATTCGGCGATAGCGGAAATCAGAAAGATTGCTGCCGCCAGCGGCGCAGCCACGATATACCAGATGGTTTGCGAGTTAACGATCTGGTGAATGGACATGGATCGCCCCAGAATGACAGGAACAAGAAGCGCAACCACCATCGGCACCTCATAAGCAATGGTCAGGGCAACCGTGCGCATCGCGCCCAGCAAGGCATATTTGTTATTCGACGCCCAGCCAGCCATGATGATGCCCAGTGTGCCAATTGCGCCAACCGCAACGATGTACAAGACGCCCACATTGAGATCAGCGCCAAGCATCGTGGGTGCAAAGGGGATAACCGCCCAGAGCATCAACACCGTAGCCAACGCCAGGATCGGCGCCAGGTTATACACCACTTTATCTGCGCCCAGGGGGGTAATATCCTCCTTGATCAAAAGCTTGATGATATCTGCCAATGGTTGGATCAGGCCAAAAGGTCCTAAACGGTTGGGGCCCAATCGGTCCTGAAAACGCGCTACCACCTTTCGCTCTACCCAAACTAGGAAGATATCCACGATCAGGACAAAGGAAGCAATGGCGAGTACGCCAACTAGGGTGAGAATTAAATTCACCAGGCCGGAGGACAAGCCCAAACTGGCCAGCAATGCTGCAAGCCATTGGGCAATCGCGTTAATGGGATCGAACATCACAACGCTCCTGATGGATCGGCTTTACCGATAGATGATAATTTGACGGAAGAAACAAGCCAGGGCGATGAATATCTCGCCAAGGGGAGAAAACATAGAAAAGGCTGAAGGGATCATCCATCAGCCTTTCATTTGTATAGATGTAGGTCTTCAAGACCATTGGAGAACACCTTTTCGCCAGGCCCACATCAGCCCGGCGACTAAGATGAGGATGAATAAGATACCCTCCACCACAGCAAAGAGCGGTAATTGATCCATAGCTACCGCCCAGGGATACAAAAACACCGTCTCAATATCGAAAATCAGAAAGATCAAGGCAAAGATATAGTATTGCACCCGAAACTGCACCCACGAGTCGCCAATCGTCTCCACGCCGCATTCATAGGTTTGCAACTTGACTCGGTTTGGTTTCCTCGGAGCAACCAGGCGGGGGATGAGCAGCGCCGCGGCAGGTAAGACAGGCGCAAGCACCAGGAATACACCGATGAATAACCAGTCTTGATACTGCATGAGCTCTCCTCTTTGTGATTGGGTTCACTTACCTACAGGATAACACGAAATGCCCCCAGCAGTTACTGGGCGGCTTGGGAATTTTACCATAGTTTAACCCACTGATAACATCGAATCCCTTATCAATCAGCCTAAGAAGAGGTTATGTTTGTGAAAAGATACGGGTTCGCGTGCCAACGGTATATGATTAGCTGAACCTGAACGCTCCTGCATTGGTATCCAAGATAACGGCAATATGATATGATCGGTCTATAAGGTGTTGAATTGTGATGGAAACCAAAAATCCTGCAAGAATTAACATCTCGTTGCCGCGCAGCTTCGACTGGCCGGCGGCATTGCTCTTGCTGGCTGCTATGACGACCGCCGCCACACGCCTGGCCGCCACGCGCTGGACGGCAGACCTGATGATCGTCGAAACGATTACCATTCTGGGCGTGATTGCCGGCCTGGCTTTGGGCGTCAGCCGCTTCTCCGGGCGCGCTTCCTTCTACCTGGCTTTCGCCTACGGCTTATTCGTAGTTCCCTGGCAGATTGGCCTCGTTCAACAATCCGAGGCGCTTTGGTCGCAGCGCTTGCTGATGATGGGCAACCGATTGGGAGTTATCCTATATCAGTTGGTCAACAAACTGACTGTATTGGATTCGTTGCTGTTCCTGGTGTTGATGAGTCTGCTCTTTTGGTCATTATCGGTATATGCTGGCTATTCCGTCGCTCGCTATGGTGACGCCTGGAAAGCGATCGTCCCTACCGGGCTCGCTCTATTTGTTATTCATTATTATGATCCGCTCATCGCACGCCGCGCCTGGTATTTGGCCTTTTTCATCTTCTTTGGTCTGGTATTGGTCGCTCGGCTGGCTTTTGTCAAAGACCAAAAACGCTGGCAAAGCACTCACACAGCTCTGCCGCCGCACTTGAGCCTGGACTTCATTCGCTTCACCATCCTGTTCACCGGGGCGATTGTGCTGCTCGCCTGGACTGCACCTGCGCTCGCCCAGGCGTTGCCCGCCGCTGAACGCCTTTGGCAACCGGTGCGCAATACCTGGAACGACGCCGTGGATGACCTCAATTACGCTTTCGCCTCGCTGCGCTCCACGCGCCCGGTGTTTAGCCCGGTGTATGGCAACAACGCTGTTCTTGGACGCGGCGCGCCGTTAGGCAACACTCAGATTTTCACTGTTCGAGCGCCGCTCAATGCCCCTAGCGGCGCACGCTTCTACTGGCGCGCCCGCGTCTATGATATTTACGAGAATGGTCAATGGTATAGCTCGATTGACCTGAGTCGAGATTTCGATCCCGAAACCAGCAATCTGGTTGTGCCAAGCGGAATCGGCCGATGGGAAGGCCTCTTCCAGTTCACTAGCGCGGTGCAGATGGGCACAATGTTCACTCCGCCTCAGCCCATTTGGGTGAGCCGCGAAAGCACACTACAATATCTGGAGAATCCAGACGGGACGATTGATATTTCCGCCTTCGTCGCCCGTTCGTCTATTGGGCCAGGACAGATATATGAAGTGCGCGCCTCGATCAGCGCTCCAACTGAGTTGCAACTCCAACAAGCTGGCGTCGAATACCCAGATTGGGTGACCAGCCGTTATCTACAATTGCCACCGGAAATCACCCCCCGCACGCGGCAGCTTGCAGAAGAGATCACCGCTGGACTGGAAACGCCCTACGAAAAAGCCGCCGCGATCACAAAGTATTTGCGCGATAACATCACTTATGTTGAGACGATCGAGGGCAACCCCCAACCAGGGCAGGAAAGCATAGATTGGTTCTTGTTCGACCTGAAGCAAGGCTTTTGCAACTACTACGCTACAGCAGAAGTGATCCTGTTGCGAGCTGTGGGCATTCCCGCCCGCTGGGCAATCGGCTACGCACAAGGGCAACTCATTGAATATGAAGCTCAGCGCGAGTTAACAGCTGAAGAGCTCACCTACATCGTTCGCCATAAGGACGCTCATTCCTGGCCGGAAGTATATTTCCCTGGCATTGGCTGGGTAGAATTTGAACCTACCGTCTCGCAACCGGAGATACAGCGCCCCTCCGGCAACCAGCTCAGCCCTCTGGATAGCTTCAACTTGATTGACCCGGATCGTGAAGGGCTGGAAGGGCTGCGCAATCAGGGAAGAGAATCGCCAGTAGATAGCTCAGCCACATCCACAAACCGAACGGAGATGGTATACTGGATCGCAGGTATATTAGCGCTGGTATGTCTCCTCCTGGCGATTGGCTTGCGCTATTTGCCTGTCTTTGGATTTGCGCCGGCGCCAATCTTGTTCGAAAGAATGCTGCTGCGATTTGGCATCCACCCTCCCGAAGCGATCCAACGCTGGGCAGACCAGGCGGCTAAAGCCTCGCCTCCCGCGCGCGTGATACAACTTTCACTGCTGCCGGTGATGATCGAAAGCGCCCTGCTCAAGATCGGTTTCCAACCGCCCAGATTTATCCATCGCTGGGCGCGCTACGCTCAATTGCCCTCGCTGGCTAAAGCATATAATGAGATCAATCGAACGCTTGCCCGGTTGGGCGAACAGCCGGGCAAAAACGCCACGCCTGCTGAACGCGCTGCACGTCTGAGCCTCATCATTCCACCCGCGACGGAACCCGCCCAAATCCTGGTGCGCGAATATCAGATCGGAACTTTCAGCCCAAAGCCTGCCAACCTGGAATTGGCCGTTCAATCAGCCAAATCCATACGGCAGCTTTCTTATAGGATGATCTTAAAGCGAATGCTGGCTCGTCTGCAGAGACCTGAAGAAGACAAATGGATTACCCTGCGTAAGAGGAAATAATATATGGCCATCACCACCGAGCGACAAACCGCCCTCACCGACATCATCCAGGCGATCAACTCCACGCTGGACACCGACGAGGTTCTGCGTATTGTGATGGACAACATCATTCGCCTGGTCAAAGCAGAACGCGGCTTTCTCATGTTGCGCAACAAACAGGGAGAATTCACCACCCGTATTGCCCGCAACTGGGAACAAGAATCGCTGGACCCATCCGAATTCGCCGTCAGCCGCTCGGTCATCCATCGCGTGGTTGCTGAAGGGGGACCAGTGCTTACCACCAACGCCAAAGAAGACCCGCGTTTTGGCGCGCAGGAAAGCATTATCATCTACAACCTGCGTTCGATCCTATGTGTTCCCCTGAAAGTGAAGGGCGATCTAACCGGCGTGATCTACGTGGATAACCGCATCCACGAGGGCATTTTCACCGAGAACGAATTAGATTTGCTGTTAACCTTCGCCAATCATGCCGCGGTTGCGCTGGAGAACGCGCGTCTCTTCGACTCGGTTCGTCGGACTCTGGCAGAGGTGACCGAGTTGAAGAATTTGATGGATAACGTCTTCGCATCCATCGCCAGCGGCGTGATTACCACGGATAATCATCACAAAATCCTGTTATGTAATCGCGCCGCCAAAGACATCTTAGGCCAGAATGGACAAAACGTAATTGGCATGTGTCTGGATGATATGTTGATGCCGGCGGTTGGCGTCAACAATGCCGAAGAAATCTCCCGCGAGATTGATCTGGTACGTACGACAAATCGTTCCATCGTGGGGCGCGAATATACCTTTAACCGCCCTCTGCGCGGGCCGGTATCTTTAAGCCTGAACCTTTCGCCGCTCAAAGACGCCCAATCCGTTACCCAGGGTGTGGCAATCGTTGTAGATGATTTGACTGAGAAAAAACGACTGGAAGCCGAACGGCGTCTGTTTGAGCGCATGGTATCCCCGGCGGTCATCCGTCAGCTTGACCCAGATCAGCTACAGTTGGGCGGCAAACGCAGCCAAATCACCGTCCTCTTTGCCGATATTCGCGGTTTCACTCAATTTAGCGAGCAGGTGGAACCGGAAACGTTGGTATCGGTGCTTAACCGCTATTTGGCTGCCGCAGCCGATGCGGTTTTGGCGCAAGAAGGCACCATTGACAAATTCATGGGCGACGCGGTGATGGCTTGGTTCAACGCTCCCATTCCACAAGAAGACCACACGCTACGAGCAGTGCGCGCTGCACTGGGCATACGCGCCGCGGTGCAGCGTCTTACCTATGAACTACCGCCGGAATTCCATCTGCATTTTGGCGCCGGTATCCATTTGGGAGATGCAGTGCTTGGTCTGGTAGGCACAGAAAAACGTATGGAATACACTGCCATTGGCGATAGTGTGAACATCGCCAAACGCATCCAGGAGAACGCCACCGCCAACCAGATCCTGATCAGCGAAGCTGCCTACCGATTGGTTGCAAACCGCGTGGAAACTCGCCCCAGCGAACCCATCCACGCCAAAGGCAAGCGCGACCCTATTCCGGTCTATGAAGTGATTGGCCTCAAACCTTGAAGGTTACAACAAGCGTTGATAAGTGTTGGCGAATAACGCCGGAACGCCACCCGTATGCCAGAAAAGCACCGTCTCCTGGCGGCTGAAAAAGCCCTTACGGATCAGGTCAATCATCCCCGCCGCCGCCCGACCAGTGTACACCGGGTCGAGCAAGATGCCTTCATAACGGGCGAACAGACGCAACGCTTCCGCTTCAGCTTCTCCCATCACTCCATACCCTTCACCCAGATAATCGGCATTTACCAGGATCTCGTCGGGTTCAAAATGGCAATCCTCCCCCAGCAAATCGGCGCATTGGCTGGCTAAACGGGCGACGCGCGCTTGTAATACATCTTGCGGTTCATCCACG
>DYGV01000064.1:0-9923 GCA_020724505.1 Anaerolinea thermophila | reverse complement strand
GTACTTTGCCGCCAAAGTCAAACAAACGCGCTCCCAACGCCAAACCCGCTTGCGTCCCTCCAGAAGAGGATGGGAAAACGATCCAATCCGGGCGCGCCTCCTGCTGCATCAATTCCTGCATTGCCAGTGTATAAGCGGCTGCGCCAGTCGGATTCGAGCCTCCATAGGGGATCAAATAAGGCCGCCGACCTTGCTCCCAGGCGCTTTGGAAAGTCTGCTGCAGCGCCTGCTCCCGCTCGATGCGGCGCGCCCAAACGATTTCCGCGCCTAACAAACGGTCGAGCAACAGGTTGCCAGATGGGATCTCATCCGCCGGCAACGCCTCTGGTTGAAAAGGCGAATACAGCACCAGGATACATTGGAAACCATAACGGGCGGCCGCAGCGGCGGTCTGGCGGCAATGATTGGATTGAATAGCGCCGGCGGTAATCAGGGTTTTTGCCCCATTGGCTTGAGCCTCAGCGACCAACAACTCTAGTTTACGGGTTTTATTCCCGCCCATTGCTAACCCAGTCTGATCATCGCGCTTAATCAGCAGGCGCGGCCCGCCCAGTGCATTGGAAAGGCGCGGCATTGGCTCCACGCTGGTAGGCAAATGGGCAATGCGCAAACGAGGCAAAGTTTTCATGTGGGTCCTCCAAATAATTTTATGATGCGACCATCTGTCGAGTGCGCTGTTTGCCGCGCCGCCGCATCAGGTCGAGGATGCGCGGCAAGATCTGCGTGTAGAGGCGGTAACCGGGCAGCCAGGTCGGAAAATCCCAGGCGCCAACCGTACGGATTACCCGTCCGCCCAGCCCCTCTTTGAAGCGATACACCCCCCAAAGCGGGTCGTCTTCTTCAAAAACATCCGGCGCGCCCCACAGATCATAAACTTTACAGCCCAATTCTTTCGCCCGTTGAATTGCCTCCCACTGCAAGAGGTGGTTGGGCATCTTCTCACGATGTAGCGGGCGCGACATGCCTTGCATATACCAGGCCTTTGCACCAAAGTGAAACAACACCAGCGCCGCCACGGCTTCGCCTTGCACTTCAGCGATCAACGCCTCCGCCATGCCTGCTGTGAACATCACTGTCCACAGGGTGCGATAATAGCTGGCATCGCGGATCACAAAATCATCCCTGGCGGCGGTCTCGGCATACATTCGATACAATAGATCTATATCACTCGCTTCGCCGCGCCGCACACTCACACCTTTACGTTGCGCCAGGCGAATGTTATAGCGCGCTTTCTGCTTCATGTTCGCCAATAGATCACCCAGGTTGGGCGAGAGATCAATCATCACCGTATTGCGGAATTGCACCTGCTCCTCGGAAAAGCGCCAGCCACCCGCGCGCAAATCTTCGATGAGCCCCAGCCCAGTTGGGTTCGCAACCGCATCTCCCGCTTGCTGCGTGCCGCTGCCCAGTGAAACTTCTGGGTCAATCTTGATGAACAACGCCCGCCGATCACGCGCCAGCGCCGCTAAATCTTTTAATACCTGTCGGCGCGTGGTTTGATCTTCCCAACAAAGCACAGGGCCACGCGGCGCATAAAGCAGACGCAAACGAGTTCCGATCAACGGCAAAGTTGCGCTTCGTTCCAACACCAACGCCGCAGCGCGGACGGAGTTATCGGTGGGTTCCTCCCAAATGCAATACAGCGGTCGCCAGCCAAATTGAGATTTGACCTCTCCCCATTGCCAGGATTGCAAGATATGCGCTCCTGGAAAGGAGGTAATCAGGCGATTCCAGGATGGCGCATCCCCGGGTTGCGTGACCAAACGAAATTGCATCGAAATTTAATCCTGCGGTTGTCTGAAAGCAATGCAGCGGCGATATAACCCATACAACCAGGGACGATAGACCCGATCCCACGGACCCTGCGCCCGGCGAAGCTGACCGCCAAAGCCGCGCTTAAACCGATACACGCCCCAAAGACCATCAGAGCGCTGGGTAAACTGGGCTTCCAGGGTCTGCTCATCCGTATCCGGTACGCCCCACAGATCGTAGGTCGTGCAACCACGCGCGCGCGCCCAGCGCATCGCTTCCCATTGCAAGAGGTAAGAGGGCATCTTCTCTCGGTGCGCATCCGATGAAGCGCCGTAGAAATACCAGGCGCGGCTGCCGCGGGCAAAGACCATCAAACCGGCCAGAGGCTGTCCCTCGAATTCGGCCAGAAAGAGTTCGCATTCCGCACGTGGATAAAACAATTCATACACCTTGCGGTAATATTCCAGGCTGTGAACGCCAAATTTATCACGCTGCCCCGTCTGCATCAACAAACGATGAAAGGCAGCAAAATCCGCACTGGGAGATACCACTACGCCTTTCTTCAATGCCAACCGGATGTTATAACGCGTCTTCTGCTTCATCCGCGCCAACACCGCATCTTCATCGCCCGTCAGATCCACCAGCAGGGTGCGCGGCGGCTGAATATCCTGTTGTCCTCGGCGAAAGCCGCTTGGCGCGGCGCGGCGATCCGGCTTTATATCCGGGGGTTCCCAAATGTCTGGTTCTACCTTCAAAAAGATCGCCCGCCTGGCGCGGCAAAGTTCATCCACTTCACGCCACAACGGCGACCAGAATGGCGAGCCAAGATCGGACTGAGCCTCACCTACGGGGCCTTTCGGCAAATACGCCAGACTCAGCCCCAACGGCAATGAGCGAAAAAGCACCTGCGCGCCCATGCCGCCGCCTTGTGGTAGACGACAGATCAGACGAACCGGCTGCCAGCCAAAAGCTGCTTTTAGCTCCCCCCAGGCGGTAGTTTGCAATACATGCGCATCTGGAAAACAAGACAGGAAATCATCCCATTCCAGCGCGGAAACTTCAGGCATAGATCCTCGATCTCAAGATCAAGCGCTTGGATTGTTGCGCCCGTGATGGCGCTATAAAAGCGATGTAATATCTGGAGGCGGCTGACTGCGCACCGCAGCCTGTGGAATGCATTCATCTAATACACGGATAATCGAAGCCGCATCTCCCTCACGTGCCAGATGTACCAACTCGTTCACAACGCGATGCAGCGCCTCGCCGGTAAGCACATCTTCATCGGCTAACAGGACAATATCCGGGTGCTGCGTCGGCTCGTAGCGAGCCCACCGATCCCAGAGTTCCTCGCTCAGCTTTTCTCCCGGACGGATGCCGGTAAACACAATATCAATATCCTTGTAAGGCTCCAACCCTGAGAGGCGGATCAGATCCTCCGCCAGATCCAAGATGCGCACCTGCTCGCCCATATTCAGCACAAACACTTCTCCACCCTGCCCCATAGAGAAAGCTTGTAGCACCAAATGCACTGCTTCGGGGATGGTCATAAAATAACGCTTCATCTCCGGGTGAGTCACAGTGACCGGGCCACCGTGGGCGATCTGGCGTTTGAACAGCGGCACCACACTACCCCGGCTGCCCAACACATTGCCAAAGCGAACCACCGAATATGGCACCCCGGAACGGTTGGCGGCATCCAACACCAGCAACTCCGCCAGACGTTTGGTAGCGCCATATACACTGGAAGGGCGTATGGCTTTATCGGTGGAGATCATCACCAGCCGCTCAACGCCAAAATTCAATGCAGCCTCGACTACATTCCGTGTGCCAATGACGTTATTGGTGATGGCTTCCTCTACGTTCACCTCCATCAGCGGCACGTGTTTATGCGCCGCGGTGTGGAAGACCACCTGCGGGCGCGTTTCATCGAAAATAATGTTCAAACGATCCAGGTCGCGAATGTCGGCAATAATCGGAATAAGCGGCAGCGAAGGGAAATTCTCTTCGATCTCCAGCAAGGTTTCGAAAATGCTGTTTTCGCCATGCCCTAATAGGAGAAGCGACGCCGGCATCCAGCGGGCGATCTGACGACAAAGCTCTGAACCAATTGAACCACCCGCGCCCGTGACCAGCACCCGTCGCCCGCTCAAATTTACGCCGATCTTGGAGTCGTCTATGCGCGCCGGTTCGCGCCGCAGCAGGTCAGTAATTTCTACTTCGCGAAGACGGCTGACGTTCACTTTTCCGCCTATCAATTCATAAATGCCGGGCATAGTGCGGAAGGGGATGCCGCGCTGACGACAGGTCTCTGCCACCTGGCGAATCACGCGCCCCGGCGCGCTGGGAATGGCGATAATCACCTCATGGATGCGCCGGGTGACCACGGTTCGAGGCAAATCTTCCAACCTACCGACCACTGGTACGCCGTGTATTTGTTGTTTTTGTTTGTCCGGGTCGTCGTCCAGGAAACAAACCGGTTGCAGGCGTAATTGAACGTTCTTCTGCATCTCTCGCACCACCAGCGCGCCAGCGTCCCCAGCGCCTACCACCAGCACTCGACGTACACCAGCGGATGTATTGTGGGAGGTGGACAGACTCTCAGAAAGCACGCGCAATGAAAATCGCGCCCCGCCGATCAGAATCAGCAACAGCAACCATTCGATGGGCAAGGTGCTGCGAGGAAAATAGGGTAGCTTTTGCACAGCGCGTAGAAGCACAATTACCAAGGAGATAATCACCGATGAAGTGGTCACCGCGACCACGACCAGTTTCAACTCGTGTACACTGGCATATACCCATAAACGCCGGTAGAGACCGAAGAAGTGGAAAACAACAGGCGCGACCACCAGGGAAACACCGATCAGCCAATATGCCTGGGGCAAATAATAGTTAAACAGCGGCCCTAAATCGGTGCGCAGCGCAAAGCTGCCTAGAGCAGCGATGACGATCAAAATGAGATCTACCAGGAAAAGCACACGGCTACGCGCCAGGATTCTGGGCGGTTTCATAGCTACCTTCCTCGAAACCCCAACATAGTGGCAGGAGTGCGCAGCAGGATAACCAAATCCATCAAAATCGAACGATGCTTGATGTAATATAGATCATATTCTAACTTGGTGATCGTTTCTTCAATTGTGGAGGCGTAACCAAAGTTGACCTGCGCCCAACCTGTGATGCCAGGTTTCACCAACAGTCGCGCCCGATAGAAAGGAATATGTTGCTGGAACAATTCAACGAGCTCCGGGCGCTCGGCGCGCGGGCCCACCAAGCTCATCTCGCCGCGCAAGACGTTGAGAAATTGGGGAAGCTCATCCAGATGGGTCTTGCGCAAGAATTTGCCCACCCGCGTGGCGCGCTCATCGTCTTCGCGTGCCCAACGCGGACGGCCATCTGCTTCTGCATCGCGGCGCATGGTGCGGAACTTGATAATATTATATGTTTGTCCACCCCGCCCTAGACGCGTTTGAGAATAGAAAATAGGGAAACCATCATCTATTAAGATGGCTAGAGAAATGAATGGAAAAAAGAACAGCATGATCAGCGTTCCGGTCAGGCCGCCGAGAATATCGAGCAAGCGCTTGCCAAGCAAATAGAAACCGCTGACGCGCGCTTCGTCAACGAAGGAACGCAAAATCCAGTTCGCTTCCAAAGATAGAATCGGAACACGCCCCAGCAGCTCTTCATAAGCAGTGGGCATACGGATGATCTCCACCCCCATCTCTTGAGCATCTAACAGCGCCTGAAAGAGACAGCCTTGCATTTCGCCCGTAATTGCCACAATAATATCTGAAATTCCATGCTCGGCAACCAGCTCTAAGAGATGTTCGCTAGCTGCAATGACATGATGGCCCTCGATGACCGTGCCTAGCTTCTCTGGATCGTCATCTACGATTCCGACCAGGATGAACGGCTTTACCCGCAACTCATTGACTACACGCAATATTTGCTGCCCGCTTTTTCCTCCCCCAACCAGCAACACCCGCCGCATGAATTGTGGATCGGTGAAGACGCGAATATAGAACCAACGCCAGAGTAAAGTGAGCATCGAAACGGCGATCAAGAAGGTCGCCACGCCTCGTCGCGGCAATAGCGACTTTGGAGGGTTGACGTAATAAAAATACAGCGCCAGGTAGAGGATCACGCCTGCCAGCACAGCAGTAAAGACTCCGCGCAGGGTCTGTTTCCAATCGCCCGCCCGATGTACATCGTAAAGCTCTACCATTAATATCAACCAAATCAGCGGAAGGAAAAAGAACCAGATCGGCACGCGCCTTTGAATAAAGACCATAGAAAAGCCAGAAAACCGCTCGCTGACGCCCCATACGTATAATGATAGACCCAACGCCAGTATGCCAGCGATGAAATCTCCGATGATCAACAGAGTCCGCCGCTCGCTCACCCGCAACTGCCAGTGGGGGGCGCGAACCGTCATCTTATCAGCGCTCATGAAACAAGCAAACTCCATAAAAATGCGCTCCCCCAGGCAAGGTGCATGATCGCAATAGCCAGAGGAACGCCGGGTATTAACGCCCAATCTCTCTTTTTTATGCCTATTTGCACACCGACCAAGATGAGAAAGAAGGCGTAGGTTGCTGATTCTATCATGAATAACCAGGCTGCGATAGGAAACCAAATCGCCAACGCTAAGAGCGTTAGCAAGCTCAAGACAAACGCCGGGGGCAGCGCCTGCCGCCAGCGAAGCGTCGCTGGATAGCGACGCAACATGCGCGCTTTCCAGAAACCATAACGCCAATATTGACGGGCAAGCTGGCAATAGTTGGGGCGAGCAAAATACACCGAGCGGATAGACGGATCTAACCAAACCTTGCCGCCTGCTCGACGCACGCGCACATTGAATTCATAATCCTCATTAGTAAGCAACGACTCGTCGTACAGCCCAATTTTATCCACCAGGCTGCGCCGATAAGCGCCAAACGGAACCGTATCCACACTTTGCGCGGTCCCCCCAAAACGATAGTGGGCGTCGCCCACCCCCAGAGGATGCGCCGCCGCGGCTGCAATTGCCCGCGCCTGCCAGTTAGAGCCGCCAGGGTGAATTTCCCATACCCCGCCTACATTATCGCCCAGCCCGGCTTCAATTGCTGCAACGCAACGTGCAACGTAGTCGGGTCGAGGTGCAGAGTGCGCATCCAGGCGCACAACAATCTCTCCTTGTGCCGCTTGTAGCGCCCGATTAAGCGCCGCAGGAATTGTGCGCTGCGGATTTTCAATCAGACGTACTAGCAGATCCGCATGATCGCGCTGAAACTCGCAAATTCGTTGGCGCGTCTGGTCGCTGGATTGACCATCGGCGATGACCACTTCGATCTCCTGACGGGGAAATGTTTGATGATAAACGGCGTCCAATAACACTTGGATGGTCTCTTCTTCATTATAGCAAGGCACAATGACCGAGACGCGCGGTTTACGGGAGAATGAGCCAAGAGGATCGGTGATCAAGAAACCTTCTCCGAAGGACGAACTGCATTGATCTGCCGCCGCGCGGCCTCTTGCGGCGCAGATGAGCGAGGTAGTCGCACCACGAAAACACAACCGCGAGCAGCGATTGCTGGGTTGGATTGCAAATCGTCAGGGGCGGCCAGGTTGCGGTTCTCGGCGTGAATCGTCCCGCCATGCGCCTGCACAATTTCGCGGGCGATCGCCAGCCCCAGCCCCACCCCGCGGCGATTCCCGCCGCGGCGAGATTTGTCCGTCTGATAAAAACGCTCGAAAATTCGCTCCAATTCTTCTGGGGCAATCCCTGGACCGCTGTCTGCCACATCCACCTCCACCCAACCATCTTGGGTGCGCAAGACTACTTCCACCTGCCCACCCGGCGGGGTAAACTTCAAGCCATTATCCAGGAGGTTTGAAAACACCTGGGCTAAGCGATCTGCATCGCCGACCACGATGATAGGTGTTTCTTCGGCGAGGGCGCCGGTTTCGAATTTCAGATCAATCTGGCTTTGATGCGCCTGGAAGGAATATTTTTGGACGCTGGCGGCCAATAGCTCTCTCAGGTCAATGGGTGCCCGTTCAAAGTTCATGGTGCCGGCATCCAGACGAGCCAAATCGAGCAAATCCATCACCATTCGATGCATACGTCCGGCTTCATCATAGATTACCTGCGCAGCCTGTTGGATCGCCGTCGGCTCTTGAACTGCGCCATCCAGCAACGCTTGAGCAAACCCCTGGATCGAAGTAAGCGGTGTCTTCAGATCATGGGAAACATTCGCCACCAAATCTCGCTGGGCGCGCTGGCTAGCTTGCAGGCGCGCTGTCATCTCGTTGAAAGCCGCTGCAACTGCCCGAACCTCCTGAGGTCCCTCCAAATCCACTTTAGGGAATTCGCCTGTGGAAGCCGCCCTGGCAGCTTGCGCCAGCCGCTGAAGCGGTGTAGCGATCCAATGGGAAACGAAAATAGCCATTAATAAGGAAATCACAACTGCAAAGGACAGCGCACGTAAGAAAGGCGGTAAGATCTCATCCCTCAACAGGCTCAAAACAGGCAGGCGCTGACGCGGCGCCGCCACCACCCAGATCTGACCGTTCTCCAGTGGAATGACCCAATAGAGCCATTGAGTGCCTTCAGCGTCTCGCCAAATACGCACTCGGTTCAGGTTCGGACGCTCAAAAAATTGTTGTTGAGGGAAAGGAGGTGAAATTTCGGCGCGCGAATCGACGAGCAGGTGACCTGTCGCGCTATATACCGCCAGGCGCACCCCCAACGCTTCGTCCATCCGGCGGACAACATCGTTCAATCTCTCCGGCCTGATGACCCCTGGCTGAATATCCGGCAACTGGTTGCGCCGCGCAATCAGCGCCGCTACCAGGCGTAAGCGTTGCGCTTCCTGACGATCAATCGCCGGATTGCGCAATAAATAGACAAACATCGCCAACAAAGCGGCAGCAATTGCCGCCGCCAGGATCAGCAAATAGGTCAACCATAGACGAAAGCGCAATGAGGCGAACATCAAACCACCAGTTTATAACCCACGCCGATTACCGTCTCAATGCGCACCGTACTGCCGCTCAGTTTGCGCCGCAAATGGCCTACATGCACATCTACTGTGCGTGTGAGACCATAATACTCATAGCCCCAGGCTTTTTCCAGGAGTTGCTCGCGCGTCAGCGCCATTCCCTTGTGTTCGATAAAGGTCATAAGAAGATCAAATTCCTGGGCGCGCAGGTCAATCGGCTTACCTTTCACGGTCGCCTCTCGGCTGGCAGGGTCAATCATCAGATCACCGATATAGAATGGCCTCTTCTCGGATCGCACGCCAGGGGACCCACGCCGCAAAATAGCCTTGACACGCGCCGCCAGTTCACGCGGATTGAAGGGTTTAGTCAAGTAATCGTCCGCTCCCAATTCCAAACCGACGATCTTATCCACATCCTCATCTCGAGCGGTCAGCATCAGGATCGGGGTGTTATTTCCCTGGGCGCGCAGACGACGACACACCTCCCAGCCGTCTATTTCGGGGAGCATTAGATCCAGCACTACCAACGCCGGGCGCTCGCGCTCAATTACTTGCAGCGCGGCGCGCCCATCGTTGACAGATTTCACCTGAAAAGACTCTTTTTCTAAATACAGGCGCGCAAGTTGGATGATGTTTGGTTCATCATCCACGAGTAAGATTAACTCGCCAGGCATGCCACGACTTCGATCTCCACTGCGCCGCCTTTGGGCAGTGCAGCTACCTGCACCGTTGAACGAGCCGGCGGATTTTTGGGAAAGAATTCGCCGTACACAGCGTTCATCCGAGCGAAATCAGCCATGTCGCGCAGAAATACCGTCGTCTTCAATACATGATCTAGTGACGAACCAGCCGCCTCCAACACATGCTTCAAGTTGGTCAAAGCCTGGCGTGTCTCCGCTTCTACCCCGCCAGCAACCAGTTCATTCGTGGCGGGATCCAGGCCAAGCTGACCAGCGGTGAAAATCAGTTCGCCGAAACGGTTCGCAACCGTATAAGGACCAATAGCTTTGGGGGCTTTTTCGGTTTGAATGATTTGCTTTTGCGCCATTTTTACCTCGTCGTATCAGGATAACAGCATTGTATCAAAAGTCTCAAGGTTTGATCGAGTCATAATACTCCATTTTTTATATAAATCCGCTGATCTTCGGACATGAGTTAGGACAAATTATGGAAAGGAGCCTCAAAACCGGG
>DYGV01000063.1 GCA_020724505.1 Anaerolinea thermophila | reverse complement strand
CCGCCTGTTTCTGCGCAGCCTGGCTGGTTTACTGGTGGGCTGCGCCTTGGCGTTTGTTGCCAGTTGGGCAGCCGGCAATTTTTTCTATGAGCCGTCTCGTCATACGCTCACGCTGGCTCCCGTTCATGCCCAGGTTTCCTGGCTGAACTTTCTGGTTTTGGCAGTGAGCGCTGTGCTCACCGCCGCCGGCGTCGCCGGTTCCGCCGCAGATGAAAATCGAAATAGTCCGACCTTGCCCAGCGTGGCGCTGGCTTACGAGTTATATCTGCCGCTGGCGACTGCGGGTTTCGGCTTGGGCGGCAACATCCCTCACCTCTGGCCGGACGGCCTGGTTGTTTTTGCCTTGCATCTGGCCTGGAGCGTCTTGCTCGGCTGCATCACGCTGGCGTTTCTTGGTTTCCGCCCTCTGACTTTGTTTGGTTACACGCTGGGAGGGGCCGTAGCGCTGACCGGCGTGATCCTGGCCATTGGGCTGAGTAGCGTCAGCGCCATCCTGAGCGCCAATTTAGGACTACCCACGCACACCCCCACTCTAACGGCGACCCTGACGCTCACCCCCAGCCTCACTCCCACCGCGCCGCCGCCCACCGCCACCCTGACCCCCACATTGACGCGAACGCCCACCTTAACGCCAACCCGCACGCTGACCCCAACGCCCACGCCGGTGTTGGCGTTGGTGCGCTCAGATCTGCCGGAAGGGGTGCGTATCCGCGCCGAACCCGGCGGTCAAACCATTGGCTTCCTGGCGAATGGCGCGCTGGTCATCTTACTCCCTGAGACGGCGGAAGCAGGCGGTCAGTCCTGGGCGCATATTCTCACTCAAGACGGGATGGAGGGCTGGATTGTGCAATCGCTCATTCTACAGGTCACTGCCACGCCAGCGTTAACCCCCACGCCGTGAGTTGCCCTCATTGAGGTGTTCGGGAAGAAAGGCGCCTGGCAACAAATCGCCTAAAGCGGCTTCAAACAACAGCCTGCCATCCTCTTTCGCTACCAACACCCTGGTTTGCAGCCCAAACTCAGCCAGCACCTGACGACAAGAACCGCAGGGGAAGCCGCCATTCGAGCTAACCACGGCGATAGCGACGAACTCTCTTTCACCCTCGAAAACCGCCTTAAAGACTGCTACCCGTTCTGCGCAAATCGTAACCGGATAGGCAGCGTTTTCGATATTCGCGCCGGTGTATATCCGCCCGGAGGTGGTTAACAGCGCAGAGCCCACTGCATAATTTGAGTAAGGCGCATAGGCGTGTAAACGCGCCTGCCGCGCCTCCTGGATCAATTTTTCCCGCATTTCATCTGTCAACACGTTCTTGATCCTCTTCTTCCTCTTGCGTTTCTTTAGCAATCCAACGGGCGCTCACTTTGCGAATGCGCCGCGCAGTCACCTGCTCGACCACTAAAAGCAAGTCTCCTTCTTGCACCGTCTCGCCAACGTTTGGCACATGCCCCAGGCGGCCATAGATGTAACCGCCTAAAGTATCCGCGTCCTCGCTGGTCAGGTTGCTCCCCATAATCTCATTGAAGTCATCCAGGCCAATGCGTCCCAAAAATAAATAGCTCTCATCTGCCAGCTTTTGATAAGGCGCTTCTTCGCCTTGATCATACTCATCCAGGATTTCGCCAAAAATTTCCTCAACGATGTCTTCCAGCGTCACCAAACCGGCCACGCCGCCGTATTCATCCACCACGATCGCCATGTGAATGCGCTGGCTCTGCATTTCCGCCAGCAATTCGTCCACCTTTTTTCCTTCTGGCACAAAGTAAGCCGGGCGCAACAAATCTCGCAGCGAAGAGAGCCGGTTGTTTTCTCTCCAGGCGCGCAGCAGGTCTTTGGCGTATAGGAGTCCCAGAGTGTTATCCACCGTTTCTTCATAGATCGGCACTCGCGAAAAACCGGCGCGCAGAATGGCATCCACAGCCTCGGCAAGCGGGGTGTTCACCTCCAGGGCGAGCATATCAATGCGCGGCACCATAATCTCTCGCGCCAGGGTGTCGCCCAGCTCAAAGATTGAATGGATCATGCGCCTCTCGCCTGTTTGCAGCAGTCCTTCTTGTTCGCCGGCGTCCACCAGGGTCCTTAGCTCATCTTCAGTCACGCTCATCGGGGATTCAGGCGGATTCTGCGCCCCATTGGAGCCAGCAAGCGGGGCGATCAGGAAAGAGGCTAAAGCCATCAACAACCGCGTAAATGTTGCCAGGCGCGTCGCCCAAATTTCGGCGTTGCGCAAAGCCATGCGTTCAACAGCCCACTCGAACCAGAACAATAACATGGCAGCCACACATAAGCCCAGGATCGCCGTGACAGTTGGATAAGCCACGGCTTGAAGCCGAATCAGCGTCAATACCAGGGCAGCCAGGCCAAAGCGGGTGAAGACCAGAGTAAGGTTCAGGCTGGCGCGCAGCCGCAGCATTACCGATAATAAGTTAATTGCAGCATTGACCCGCTCTCCTAAAACTTCGCGCTGCGCCAGCAATCGGCCATGCGTTGCTTGTAAAAAACTCGTTCGCGCGCCAATGCAAACCAGATCGAGCGCCAGCAGGAAGAACAAGCTGATAACAATGGCTAAATTTTCAATCACGTTTCGCTAATTTTCGGATCGGCCGCGCCGGCACACCCACCGCCAGGGTATAAGAGGGAACATCCTTGGTGACGACCGATCCTGCGCCAGTTCGCGCCCCTTCACCAAGTTTCACCGGAGCGACCAACATGGTGTCGCTGCCGATAAAGACATTTGCCTCGATCTCGGTATGGTTCTTTTTCTCTCCATCAAAGTTACAGGTGATCGTCCCCGCGCCGATATTCACCTCCGCCCCGATGGTGGCGTCGCCAATATAGGAAAAGTGACCCATCTTTGTCCCAGGACCGAGATAGGAATTTTTTACTTCGCCAAAATTTCCCAAATGCACACCTTGCGCCAGATGCGCCCCGCTGCGCAAGTGGCTAAAAGGCCCCACTTCGACATAGTCTTCGACAATGGCATCCTCTAAGACGGAGGCCAACACTGTTGAATGCTCCCCCACCACAGAATCACGGATGATTGTATTAGGGCCAATGGAACATGCCGCGCCGATCTTCGTGGCGCCTTGCAAATACGTATTGGGCCAGATCATCGTATCCTGACCAATAGTCACATCCGGCTCAATGTAGGTGGTTGCCGGATCCATCAAAGTCACGCCTTCGAGCATCCATTTGCGGTTGATGCGCTTGCGTAGAATTGCCTCAGCTTCCGCCAGATGAATGCGATTGTTGACGCCGATGCCCTCTTCCGCGTCCTCCAGGATATGCGCCTGCACAGACAGCCCATCCCGAATTGCGATCTCCACCAAGTCGGTAAGATAATACTCGCCCTTCGGCGAGAGTTGAATGCGATGCAACGCCTCCCAGAGCCAGTCCGCAGCAAAACAGTACAGGCCGGCGTTCAATTCATGGATGCCCAATTGTTCCGGCGTCGCTTGAGCCTCTTCCACAATGCCCCGCACGCGCCCTTCTGCGTCGCGCACCACCCGCCCAAAGCCTCTGGGGTCATCGGCCATCAGGCTCAACATTGTGATGGGACCGGAGTGCGCTTGCTGGATTTGCACAACCTTACGCAGCGTTTCAACCGTCAGAAGCGGCATGTCTGCATAGGAGACCAACACCCAATCCGACTGGCCACGCAACAGCGGCTCCGCCTGCATGACCGCATGACCCGTGCCAAGCTGCTCCTCTTGCAGTACAAAGTCCGCCGCCGCGCCAAAAGCCTGCTGAACGGCTTCGGCGTCGCGCCCCACCACGACAACAGGCTTTGACCCGCCGACCTGTTGGGCGGCTTCAAGCGCATATTGCAGCATCGGGCGCCCCAACAACGGGTGCAACACCTTCGCCAGATTTGAGCGCATACGCGTTCCCTGACCCGCTGCCAGAATGACGGATCTAACCCTCATTTTTGCACCTCTTGGACAAAAAGGCGAGCCTCACACTTATAAATTGATCCATGTGAGCTCGCCTTTTCATGTTTTGACATTCATCTCTAGCTGGGGCGCCCGGATTCGAACCAGGATATACGGATCCAAAGTCCGCTGTGCTACCATTGCACCACGCCCCACCGGTCTGCCGGAAATAAAGCGAAAGCTATTTTATCGTCATTCTTCGTCAGGCGCAAGGCCCAACTGGCGCGCCTGCTCATAAGATAGGCCATGGGTCGGGTTGGAACGGGGCGAAAAATCTTGCAAGGCGTTTTCCCAAAACGCGTCAACATCCACGTGATTGAGATGATTGGATTGCAACCCCAAAAGCGCCTCATCTACCTCGGTAGGCTGCGCAGCTTCTTCCTCAACATCTTGTGGGGCTTCCATGCGGTTTACATCATTCGATGCTATGGGAGGCGTTGTACGTTGATCCAATTCTATGCCCATCGCTGCCAGGTCCTGGCTCGTTCTTCGGAAAGCACCAGACAATTTTCCCAGCAACGTGGCCTCTAAAGCCAGGCGATCCACGCCAGCGACCAACAAGAACCGTTTTGTGACAGGAAAAAGCAACAGATCATGAGCGGCGCCGGAAATGACCAAGGGGCTGACTATAGGGAGCAGGCGCATCAGGGCAAGAGCAGAAGCTGTCGCGTCGCCCCATTCGCCCGATGCTTGAGGCGCATCGCCGACCTGGGCAACCACCCCCCCGCTCTCATCCATCAAAGCAACAAAGGCGGCGTCAATCTCCAGGCGCAGATCTGTGATCCGTTGTAGCAGCGATTTCTGTTCAGAGGTCGGGCTCACCGAGATTTGCGCTTCTTCTCCGGTTTGCTCCTTTAGAGGGAGGTCCAGAAGCTGTTGCACCGTCTCCAAAAAAGCTGAAATTTCGATGGGTTTGTAGAAGAATGCATCTGCGCCGGACTGCTCCACCCTGGCGCGCACCTTCTCGTCCGACATCCCCGTGATCAGGATCAGACGCAAAGCTGGGTTTCTCACCCGCGCACGGGCGAGCAGCTCCAGCCCAGTGATGCCTGGCAAGCGCACATCCGCAATCAGCAAATCCACCGGCTGACGCGAGATGACCAGGATTGCCTCCTCGCCCGAAGGGACATCCGTGATTTTGAGATCCTGGCTCAGGGTCTCCAACGCGGCGCGCAACATTCGACGTACGTCGCGTTGATCGTCAACGATCAGCACTTGATAGGCGCGCATTTCATCCTTGCCATCCCATTTAGTTCAAGACACCCGAAAACAGGCCACCCAATGATCTGGTTTGACTTCCTTGAAGACCGGTTCGGCTTTCGAACACTCCTCCATCACCACCGGGCAACGCGGATGGAAACGACAACCGGTCGGCGGATTGAGCGGGCTGGGTTCATCACCCTGCAAGATGATGCGTTCACGTTTGATCGTAGGATCGGGGATGGGGATCGCCGACATCAGAGCCTGTGTGTAAGGATGCAACGGGTTAGCATAAAGCTCGTCCCGTCCGGCAAGCTCCACTATCTTCCCCAAATACATCACCGCCACTCGATCCGAGATATGTTCCACCACGCTCAGGTTATGGGCAATAAAGAGATACGTCAGGCTAAACTCGCGCTGCAAATCCTTGAGAATATTCAGCACCTGCGATTGGATCGAAACATCCAGCGCCGACACCGGTTCATCGGCGACGATGAATTTGGGTTGCAACGCCAGAGCGCGGGCGATGCCAATGCGTTGGCGTTGACCGCCCGAAAACTCATGCGGATAGCGGCGGGCGTGATAATCTTCCAACCCTACTTTCTTTAAGGTTTCCATCACAATTTGGTCTTGCTCTTTTTTCGTACCGATCTTATGGATGCGCAGCCCTTCGGCAATTGACTCACCCACCGGGATGCGTGGGTCTAATGAAGCATAGGGATCCTGAAAGATGATCTGCATGTTACGGCGCATGGCTTTCAATTCATTGCCGCTCAATTTGAGGATGTTAACGCCGTCAAATTCGACTTCGCCCGAAGTGGGTTCGATGAGGCGCAACATGGTGCGCCCCACGGTGGTTTTGCCGCAGCCCGATTCGCCCACCAAGCCTAATGTCTCCCCTTCTCTCACCGTGAAACTCACGTCATCCACCGCCTGCACCCAGGCGACAACGCGCTGTAACAGTCCGGCGCGCACAGGAAAATACTTAACTAAATTTTTTACCACGACCAGATCACGTTGAGGTCTTTTTTCTACTACAGTCGCCGCGCTTACGGGTTGTTCGCTCATGACTTGTCTATCTCCAATAATCAAGATAATTACAACTCCTCATCCTTCGCTCACCCGATCAAGCCGGGCTGAGTGGGGCGCGATGATTTTCATAATCCAAATAGAGCCAGCAGCGCACGGAGTGCCCCGGCTGAACGGACGTCAGCTCTGGCTCAACCTGAGTGCAAATCTCCAGGCCAAATTTTTCGCGCGCCTTGCAGCGCGGGGCAAAACGGCAGCCCGGCGGCAAATTGACCAGGTTCGGCACCGAACCAGGGATCACCTCCAAACGATCTTTCACTTTTCCCAGCACCGGTATCGATTCGATCAAGCCCTGCGTATATGGGTGCAGCGGTTTGGCGAACAGTGTTTTTACATCTGTCTGCTCAACGATCCGCCCGGCGTACATCACGGCTACATTATCTGCCATTTCGGCGATAACTCCCAAATCATGGGTGATCAAGATCACCGCCGTATCCAGCTCGGAGCGCAAGGAGCGGATGAGGTCGAGGATCTGCGCCTGAATGGTCACATCCAGGGCGGTGGTTGGTTCGTCGGCGATGAGCAGTTCAGGGTTCAGCGCCAGCGCCATGGCGATCATCACCCGCTGCGCCTGTCCGCCAGACATCTGATGCGGATAGGCGTGCGCCTTTCGTTCAGCATCTGGAATGCCCACTAATCGCAGCAATTCGACGGCGCGATTCCAATCCTGCCCTTTCTTGATCTGCCGGTGGACTTGCAACACCTCGGCAATTTGGTCGCCGATCTTAAAGACCGGGTTCAGGCTGCTCTGCGGCTGTTGAAAGATCATCGAAATGCGGTTGCCGCGTATATCCGTCATTTCTTTTTCGGATAGCTTCAGCAGATCGATTCCCTCAAAGAGGATCTGACCTTCTACCACCCGTCCCGGCGGGCTGATCAGGCGCATGATAGAGAGGGACGTGACGCTCTTGCCGCAGCCCGACTCGCCCACTAGGCCCAGCACTTCGCCATGCTTGACCGTAAAATCCACCCCGTCCACGGCCTTCACCACCCCGGCTTCGGTGAAAAAATAGGTTTTCAGCCCCTTTACTTCCAGAATATTCTGATTCCGTGAAGATGATGATGTCTCCAGGCTCATTCAGGTTACTCCTCTAAAGATTCTTCGTCTCGGTTGATTATTCCAAAGGAATATTCAACTGGACGAGCGCATCGCGTATCGGTTGCATGTCTCTAAGCACGGGGCCATTCACCCAGTATTCCCCATGATCACCTAGAAAGACCACCGATAATTCGGAATGGCGGCCAGTGATGGGGAAAAGCATCTGTGTGGGATGGCCGGTATAAAAATTAGCATGTAACTTAACCGGTTGAAGAAAATACGCTTCGACCGTGGTGTATTTTGTTTTGGCCTCATACAGCGTCTGCTCTCCCAGACCAATCCCACTCTGGCGCACTACGCCGCTATCGAGGCTTTGCTGAATTGCGCTGGCTAGCAATTCGTAGCCTGGCTGTCCGGAACGATATTCTATACGCAGACCCTGATGGTAAACAACGACACGAAAAGGCTTTTCAGCAAATCCTTTTTTGAACCAGAAAAAATCCTGCGTAACAAAAGCGATCGTGAAAAGGTAAATAAACAATCCAAAAACAACTACCACCAGGATCATCTTGATCAGCGAAGCAGTATTCCTGGCAACATTTCCGTACACAGAATAATTAAACCTCAAATCGCTCAAATAGCAAGGCGAGGATCCAATGCGTCTCGCAAGCCATCACCAATGAAATTTATCGAGAGTACGGTTACAAAGATCATGAAGCCGGGAGAAAGTGCCTGAACGAAAAGGTATTCCAGGGGCGAGTTGCGCGCTTCATTTAGCATGTTACCCCAGGTTGGAACAGGCGGCATTACCCCAAAACCCAGGAAGGAAAGCGCCGACTCGGCGATGATGACGCCACCAAACGCCAAGGTCCCGGCAACTATGATGGGCGCCAGTGAGTTTGGAATCAGATGGCGAAACACAATTCGCGTCGTGCTTGCACCTAAAGCCAACGTGGCTTCAATAAAATCTTGACTACGCAGGCTAAGCACCGATCCGCGCACTAAACGGGCGTCTCCCATCCAACCGAACACCACCAAAACAAAAATGATAATGACCACGCTCAAATTGGAACCAATGAACTCTTGAAGCTGCACAAACTGACGCAGGCTGCTGGACAAGATCAACAACAAAGGTAACTGCGGCAAAGTAAGCATCAAATCAGTAAACCGCATCAAAACGGTATCCACCACGCCGCCGGCTGCGCCGGATATAGCGCCGATCAAGGTTCCAATCATTAAGGACAGAAGCGTCACCACCAACGCTACACTCAGAGAAATGCGCCCGGCATATAACAAACGGGAAAAAATGTCTCGCCCCAGTTTATCTGTGCCTAAGATATGCATGGGCCTGCCTGCATCACCCGGAGAGAAAAATGGCAGATAAGAAGAATTTAGATTGATCTCCTCATAATCGTAAGGGGCGATGATTGGCGCCAGGATACAGGCCAGCGAAATCAGGGTGAGTGAAACCAAACCAAACATAGCCAGCTTGTGACGGCGTAACCGCGCCCAAGCCAGATCCCATTGACTGACTGGTCTTTCAATCGTCTTTGCCTTTGCGGCCTTGACTAACTCTGCGGCAGCCGTAGCCATCGGGAACCTCCACCTCAACACTAAGTATATTGAATACGCGGATCCACCACAGCATACAGGATATCTGCCAACAAATTGGCAAATACAGTCAATGTAGCAGTGATCACCAGCAATCCCTGCACCACCGGCCAATCCACATTGGCTACGGCGTCAATGTACATACGTCCCATTCCTGGCCAGGAAAAAATAGACTCGGTGATAATCGCGCCGCCAAATAGACCAGGGATAGCCAGGCACAATAGCGTAATTAGCGGGATCAGGCTGTTGCGAAAACCGTGCTTCAGGATAACCACCCGCTCTACCAAACCTTTAGCGCGAGCGGTACGCATATAGTCCTGGCGCAGCACCTCTAACATAGACGCGCGGGTGAAGCGCGTCCAGGAAGCCATGTTGAAGAAGGCCAAAACAATCACTGGCAAAGACACGTGCCACAACCCATCCAGAATTGCCGCGAATTCTCTACCGGCCAATTCGGGATACTTTCTACCGAAAGAGAAGATGCGCGCTAAAGCTTCAATAATATCGCCTTCCATACCCGTGGTGCGCACACCACCGGTAGGAAAAAGCTTAAATTGCACCGCAAAAATAGCCATCAACATCAGACCGGTCCAGAAGGTGGGCATAGATTGGCCAAAGAACGCTAGCGTAGTCGCCACATAATCTATAATCGAATATTGCTTGACTGCAGATAAAACTCCTATAGGAATGGCGAAGAACAAAGCAACCAACAACGATAACCCCATCAATAAGATTGTATATCCCAAACGCTGACCAATCATGCGGGTAACCGGGGTGCCTTTCTGCATCGTCCAGGATTCTCCCCAGTCGCCGGCTATCACGCGCTGCAACCAGCGAACGTAGCGACCCTGATCGAAACGGCAGGGAAGCGGTCGGCCGGCTTCATCCACCGGGCAATATTTACCCGGCAGAATGGGCTTGTCCAGATCAAGCAGCCGGTTTAGGCGATCTATCATGGATTTGGTAATACGCGGATTACTCAATGCCAGCGTGTCAAAAGGTCCACCAGGCGCCAGATTCAGCACCACATAAATCAGCATCGAAATAAAGAATAACATGACAATATTTTGAATCGTCCGACGGATGATAAAATTCGTCATTCCACCTACTCCAAAACCATTCCTACAATGTACATAACGTAGAATCGGCAATTGCCGGGTGCGGCCAGAATATCTATAACGCTGCCTGAACCCGGCATTTCAATAAGGGGGACGCTGTGGCGCAGCGTCCCCCTTTGACTCGGACGATTTACTTAACCAACTCCCATTCCCAAGCGTTCCAACCATCCGCAGCGTACTGCGTCGGGCCGGGCTTAAAGTTGGCAAAGCCGACACGCACCACATACACGCGGGTGTTGGAAAACAGCGGGATCACCGGCACATTCTCGGTCCAAATCTTGAAGAACTCCTCCAGGATCGGCTTGCGTTTCTCACGCGACAGGCTAACCTCTGGATCGGTCTCATTCAAGGCCAAAAGTTCATCTGCACGCTCGTTGCAGAAGCCGGGGAAGTTCTGACCAGAATAACCGTTGGCTTCCGATGGAATAGCCGAGCAGTTGTACAATCCCAAGAAGCCCGGATCGTCGCCGGTAATCCAGGTGTAGATGGCGGCGTCGAAGGTGCGCGCA
Organism: Anaerolinea thermophila; assembly: GCA_020724505.1. Classification (GTDB taxonomy): domain Bacteria; phylum Chloroflexota; class Anaerolineae; order Anaerolineales; family UBA4823; genus RBG-16-57-11. The sequence continues at coordinate 10,529 of DYGV01000063.1, read as the reverse complement.
GATAGCGGACCGCCAGCGGAAGCGGTGGCAAACAACCCGCGGCCATACAAGAACTGCAGGTTGACGCCAAACCCGTTGGCCTTGAGCTGTTGCTGGATCACCTGCGCCAACGCCTGGCGATCGGCGCGGTCGGTAGTCATCAGCGTGAACTCCAGGTTCTTCTTGACGCCGTCAATTTCCTTCGTGCATGGGTTGGTAGAGCAGTCCCAGCCCGCCTCAGCCAAGAGCGCCTTAGCCTTCTCAGGATCGTATGGATACTTCACATAGGTATCCGTATATGCCCAGGAAAGACCGGGGGGCACCGGCAGATCGGTGGTCTTTTGTTTGCCGAAGTACAACTTATCCACCAACGCCTGCTTGTCAATCGAGTGATACATCGCCTGGCGGACTTTTAAGTCGTCAAAGGGGAATTTGGTGGTGTTGAGGTCAATATGCTCCCACTGGTACCCAGGCTCGTAAAGCACCTTGTACATCCCAGCGGCTTCGATCTTATCCAGATCGGGCGCGTTGGCGACGGTGAGGCCGCCTGTGCCGGTGACGGCGTCAATTTCGCCATTTTGCAGCGCCGCCAGCACAGCCGCGGTCTCGGCAAAGAAGCGGAAAATAATCGTCTTGATCTTGGCGTCGCCCAACGGGAAGGGCTGGTCAGACTTTTCCAAGACCAGTTCCTGACCCTGCTTCCACTCCTTAATCACATAAGGGCCATCGCCCGGAACCGTCGTCCAATCAATGCTGGCCTGTTCGGCGGCGGGCACATCGCCGATGACGTGCTGCGGCAGCCAGGTTACTCCGACGTACCAATACACTGGATCCACTACTGGCCCGGCCTGATCGCCATATCCAGCTTCCGAGTAGTCCGCCTGGAAAGCTGCGAAGTCCACATTGCCGGTCAGAGTGCCCTCTGCAGCAGCCTTGGCCTGCGCCTCGCTCATGAAGACTACCTTGAATGTCTTTTCGTCCACTGCGACAATGTCGTAGATCTTCTCTGTTGTATCTCGCGCAGCGACTTCCATGTTCGGGTCCATAATGAGCTTCCAGGCATAGATCACATCCGCAGTGGTGACCGGGGTGCCATCCGTCCAGCGCCAATCGTCACGGATCTTATGCGTGACTTCCAGATGGCGGTCAGCGCCCTCACCCACGAAGACGGCGCCGCCGTTATCAATGGTGGGTATATCTCCCTCGCAGCCCAGGTTGATCCATTCCGCCTTCTCGTTTTGACCCATGCAGCCGATGAGCACTGGCGACATAACGATGGTGCGCGCCATCATCGCCCCAATCAACGGGTGCAAAGTATCCGGCTCCTGTTGCAGCGCCAAAACTACGGTATCTGCGGGCTGGGGAACAGGGGTGGCCGTTGGCGCTTCAGTCGGTTCGGGCGTAGCGGTGACAACCACTTGTTGAATCTGTGGCGTACCCGCGACTACGACTTCTTGAGTGACCACAACGGTCTTCACCACTTCCTGCGGTTGAGCGCAGGCTGCCAATATCATGCTGAGCGCAACCAAGAGGCTCATGCCGACGAAAACTTTCCCTCGAGTTTTCATGTTCTCCTCCATTTAGCTGACAGAAAAGGTTTCAACTTTGTGGACAAAGATTGGGCGTCAACAATCTTTTTGAGCGAAGGTAACCACCTCCTTGACCAGCGATTTATAGAGTGAAAGAGTTGAATTTGAACACCGATTGACCAGATCAGTTATAGCATAAATTATACATTAACTGTGTACAATTGAACCACATTCTTAACACCTTCGGAATCACGGCTGGCAGGCTTCCCCATAATTGAATTGCTCCAGGTTCCACAAAGTGCTGTCCGCAGACGCATTCAGGGCGACGTTACACATGTCAGGGCGCATCACGGCGGTCTTTAGCCGCAGATAAAGCGGCAGCGATGGCAGATCCTCTGCATAAATCGCCTGCGCTTGCGCATGCGCTGAACGGTATTGCGGCTCCTCTGGCAGCGTGGCGCTGGCCTGCCGACACAGGCGATCAAAATCTGGATTGCTGTAACCGCTGGCGTTCGCGCCGCCCCAGCCCTTTGGATATTGTGGATACGCTCCGGGAATTTCACCGCTGGTATAAAGAAAACATGGCGGTTCGATGGAAGAAACCCAACCGAACTGAGCCAGGGTAAAGTTGCGCCCGAATAATACTCCTTCAGGCCCCGGCGCGAAAAGAGACTCCTGGGCGACGGCGTTGATATTCACTTGAATGCCGCATTGTGCCAGCGACTCTTGAATGATCTGGGCGGCGCGCTGCTTTTCATCATCGTCTGTGGTTAAGAGGGTGACCTCGAAAGGCGTCCCGTCGGGAACACCCGCTACTCCCTGCGCCAAGCGCGGCGTCACCGGCCCGACTGAGCTTGTCGAAGTCGGCCCGACTGAGCTTGTCGAAGCCGGCCCGCTGTGGGCGTCCAGCCAACCTGCATCTTCCAGCAGCTTTGCCCCCGCCGCGGGATCGAAAACATAACGTTTCACTTCAGCGTTAAACAATGGGTGATCGGCGGGAATATAAACGTCCGGAACAACGGATTTGCCGGCAAATAGCTCATCCACCAGGCGTTGGCGGTCAATGCACAAAGCCACTGCCTGGCGCGCCTCCTTCAGCTGGAAGAAAGGCAATGGGCCTCCGCTCTGCGGGTCAATGAACGAAGCAATCGCAAAATCTAGATGCTCCCACGCCCCGCCGGGTTGATATGCAACTTTGATCTGACCATTGGTCTCCAGTTCGGTCAATCGCCCAAGCTGCATCTCTAAATGGTTGGTTTCATCCAGATAATCGCATTCCCCAGCCAGCAGGGCGCTCAGCGCCTGTTCCCGATCGGGAATGAAGCGGAACACCAACTTCTCGAAAGCTGGCAAACCTTCGGCAGCGCGGAAATAATGCGGGTTGCGGCTCAGCGTGATATGATCGCCGGCGGTCCATTCGTCAATCCGATAAGCGCCCCAGCCCAACGGCGCGCGGTTGACCGCCTCAGAGGAGAGCAAATCGGGCGCGGCCAGGCCGCCCCAGGCATGGCGCGGCAGCGGCGTGAAAAAGCTGGAAAGATACCCCGACCAGCGATAACCGGGCGCGCCGCGCCATTCAACCGTGAGCTCATCAAGCGCCCGATAGGCGACGGTACGGTCAATCAACTCGGCGCGCGCTTTGGGGTAGAGGCTTCTGGCAACTTCGTAAGAAAAGACCGAGTCGTCAGCGGTAAGCGCTTCCCCATCCGACCAGCTCAATCCCGCTCGCAGCCGGAAGCGCACAGTCATTTGATCCATTTGCGTCGAGGTTTGGCTTGAGTAAGGGACGGCGCAACTTTCATCCCTACAACCCGCGGGCAGAATGGCAACGCCCTCCGCCAGCTTTACTAGATTGCCCTGAGCATCTACGACCAGATTTCCCGGTTGCACCGAAACCGCCTCAAAAACGACCCCTCCATTGGCCAGGGTGGGTGTTTCTTGCAAAATCACTGGCGCCAACTCGTAGTTGATTACGTCCAATGGTCCATCATAGATCGCCTGGCGGATAGCGCGCGCCGCAGCGGAGCCATCCGCGTAGAGAAACAATGAGGCCGGCTCTTGTCCCAGGCAAATGGTTAACAGGCGCGTCGGCGCAGAAGCAGCGGTAGGCGTCAACGCTTCGGCAGTAGGCGCCGCGGTAGTCGGAGCTTGGGGATTGTTAGCCAGCGATGGATAATTGCACGCCAGCGACGCCGCCAGAAACAGAAACAGCAGCCAGTGTTTTCTTAATCGGTTGGAGATCATAATGAGGCAGGAAAGTTCGGAGAGAAATAGAAATTATCAAACCAATCGACTTGGCCAGGGCCAAAGTGAATGAGCTGCGCACATAAACGCCGGATGCAAAGACCACGGGTGGGACTGTGAGACGACAAACGTCACGAAATAAGCAGGGGATGAGTTCTTTTTATACAACTTGGGTAATTCAGCCGCGGCGCGCAGCAACCGCTCCTTACCCCGCAAAGGAGGCGCGTGTTTTGCAGCCCAATTTTTCAGGCTGCGGCTTAGATACAAATCCATCTCATCTTCCATCTTGGCGCTCATTGCATCATTTGTATTCAAGATTCGTCAATGTTTCGCCAGCAACCAGCCCCTCCGCGCCCAGGCCTTTCTTTAGCGCCAGGCGACCATAATGCAATCGAGATTTGACCGTGCCAATAGGCACATCCAGGATTTCGGAGATGTCCTGCAACGAGAGATCATTCAAATAATACAACACAATAACTACTCTCTGAGGGAATGGAAGGTTCATAACAGCCCGTTGAACGCGATCCCAATCGTCGCGCAACTCGACATGCTCCTGCAACGAAGAACCGTTGCCGGCCAACCAATCCACCAATTCTTCCAGCGGCTGCAACCAGCGGCGGTTGCGCTTGATCCAGGTGTAAGCTAGGTTGACGGTCATGCGATAGAGCCAGGGTTCCAGCGGGCGCTGTGGATCAATGTAGCTGGCGAAGCGATACAGCCTTAAAAAGACATCCTGTGCCAGATCAGCAGCCATATCAGGATCGCCGGTGATCACCAATGCAGTGCGATACACCTTCCGCTGATATCGGTCGTAAAGGCTACCCAGCGCCTCCAAATTTCCCTTCTGAAGCTGATGAACCAGTTCCTGGTCGCTGAACTCCGTCATTTTGCACCGCGTAATTTGTAGTACCTAAATCATACCATAGAAGGGGCGCTTAATTGTGCTAAGCGGGCGCGGCTCTTGGAAATTTCGCTAAACCTAATCCCTGTCCCTTCCAATGAAAAAACCCTTTTATTGCCTGGGCTTACTACCGTTGATAAAAATAACAAGCAAACCCAGAATGACCGCCGCCAGAATGGTCGCCGTTAACGCAATGAGGTCGCTTTTTCGATTTACTGTTGCAACAGGAACAGGGGTGGACGAGGGAGGGGGTTCAAAGATGACGACCTGGGCGGCGTTGGTCTCGTTCAACTCAACGTTCGCCTCCCATAAGCCGTTCTGACGAAGAAGGAAAGCGGTCAGTTCCCAACAGGTATCCTCTTCCAGTGTGCCAGGCCATTGATAAGGCATGGAGGCGCAGATGTACTCTTGCAATGCCTGGGCGTTGGGAAATCTTTGCAGAGCTTGTGCACCGATGACCGGCGGCACGAAGGCAGGGATAGTCCAGCCATCTGGATAGGGGCGTGCCCCATGGCACCCCGAAAGCCAGCAGTTACGATCTTCCGGCGGGTAAGTTTCACGAAACTCGTCGGTCAAGCCCTGACCGCGATCGCCGTGGCAAGGCAAACAACGCGACCAAAATTCTTGAGCCCCATAGTCTGCCTGCGAGGGTGCAGCCGGCAGAGTCGGCTGCGCCAGCCGATCGGGGGCAGGCGTAGCGGTGATTTGCAGCGCGACCGATTGCGCTTGCCCCGTTTGCAAGAATAGCGTTGCTGTGAGCAACGCTATTCCAATCAAGATCAAAATTGGCTTTGGAAACAAGTTCACCGGCTCAGGATTTTCCACGCAGGCGCGGGTCAAGTACATCGCGCAAAGCATCGCCCACCAGGTTCCAACCCATAACGAACAGCGTCAGAGTCAGGCCCGGCCAGACGATGATATACCAGTATCTATCCAGGCTGATAATCCAGTTGCGGGCGAAAGATAGGAGTTGTCCCCAATCTGCATAACCGATTTCAGTACCAATACCGAGAAATGAGAGGGCAGCGAAAGACAGCACCACATCTCCGATCGCCAGCGAAGCCAACACCAACGTGGGAAAGATGGCGTTGGGCAGGATGTGGCGGAAAAGTATTCGCCCGTCTTTTACTCCGATTACACGCGCCGCCATGATGTAATCGCGCTCCTTGATGGTGAGGATGTCACCCCGAATGATGCGCGCGTATCCCATCCACCCGAATGTAATGAGGGCTACCATAGATGGTATGAGGCTACGTCCGATTCTGGGTGTAAGCACAGCAGCCAAAATTAACGCCGCCAGGATGAATGGCAGCGTCAGGAAAATGTCCACGATGCGCATGATGATGTTATCTACAATGCCGCCATAAAACGCTGAGATTGATCCAACGATCACGCCGATCAACAACGCGGCGGCCACCACTACCAAACCGGTTTTGAATGCCGTGCGCGTTCCCCAGACAATCCCATAAAAGACGTCATACTGGCCTTGAGAGGTGCCAAAGATGTGCACCCATTGATCCGTCTTCATAATGGGCTTCCACCAGAACGGCAAATCCGGCGCATTGCGCGTCCACGGAGACATCATGGGCTGAGGATCGGCTTTGAAACCATCGCGCGGGATCTTATACGGGTCAGCCGTCACCGGCGGAACGATAAGCGGCGCAGCAAGTGCAACGACCACAAATAACGTGATCAGAACGAAGCCGATAATCGAGGCCGGAGTCTTGAACAGACCCTGAATGACGCGATAGTTATCCGGTCCAAGGACTCGCTCCAGCCAACCGATGCGACGCAAATTAACGGCTTCGGTTAGAAGGTTGGTATCGCCAAGTGCAACGCTTTTTTCCATGATATAAAATCTCCTCAGGACAGGCGAACGCGAGGATCAACCACCGCGTAGATGATGTCCACAACCAGATTGGCTATAATCAAGATCAACCCATTGAACAGGGCAAACCCCAAGACGGTAACGACATCCAATTGAGCAGCCGCGTCGGCCGCCGCTTTACCGATGCCAGGATAGTCAAATACGGTTTCGGTGATCACTACGCCGCCCATCAAACCCACCACGGTGAAGCCCGCCAGGGTTACCACGGTGATCATAGCATTGGGTCGGGCGTGTTTGAAGATCACGTCGTTTTCGCGCAGACCTTTGGCGCGCGCGGTGGTGATGTATTCCTGACGCAGGGTCTCTAACATGGAAGAGCGCGTGACGCGCAAGAAAGTCGCCCAGTTAATATACGAAAGTGTCAGAATGGGCATGAGCATATGTTTAAGGGCGTCCCAGAAGACGTCAATGCGCCCGTTGAGTAAGGAGTCGATGGTGAGAAGCGAAGTGTAACTTCTAAAACTTCCCGACAAGACGACCTGGTTTGCCCAATCCGAAAGGCGGCCTGGAGGGAACCATTGTAATTTTGAGTAGAAAATCATCAACATCAACAAGCCAAACACAAAAGTAGGGAAGGACGCTCCAACGATGCTAAAAATGCGGCCGGCCTGGTCAATAAAGCCGTTGTGATGCACCGCGGCCTGGATGCCCAGCCAGATTCCCACCAGGATCACTGGTGCTACTGCCCACAGCGTGAGGTCGAGCGTATTGGGGAAGCGCTGTTTAATCAGGCTGGCCACAGGCTGAGAACCAACGCGTGAAAATCCAAAGTCGCCAAAAAGGATGCCGCCGTTGCGCTCGCCTGTGATTTGGTCCTTCGTCCCAACCAGCCAGCGCCAATATTGAACGTAAAGCGGCTGATCTAAACCGTACTTCTTGATAACGCCATCCAAAGCCTTTTCAGTTTTTGGAATATCGCGCACATAGAGCGCCGAACGCTCCACCGGCGTCAGAAATTGCAACATCCCGAAAATTAACACTGTCACGCCAAACAGTAGCAACGGCACCAATAATAAGCGTCGAATAATATAAGCGGTCATGATTTTCTCCTAAGGATTTTTTCATCCGGAATAGGATGAAAATATTTCATCCCATTCCGCAAGAAAAATCGCTCCTGGCACAGGGTGTGGGAGAGGGGAGCCTGTTTCCAGGCTCCCCATCGAAACTTCCTAACTAACTACTATTCCTTCCACATCGGATAGTAGTACAGGTTGCTCCAGGCGCCATTGTAATTGACACCGTGGACATAGCGCGCCATGAAACCATGGCTGGTGCCGATCGCCAGGATGATGCCGGGCGGGTTGTCGTACACAGCCTGGTTCAACTTCCGGTAAACCTCATTGCGCGCCTCGGGATCCGTGAGCAACACACCTTCGTTGATCAATGGAACAAATGTGTTCTTGATCTCAGCAGGGATGTTCTGGCGGGCGGCGTAGGTGGTCACCAGGTAAGGCACGTACCAGTTGTGCGGATCATGGAAGTCCTCGTGCCAGCCGACGAAGAAGATCGGGGCCAGGCTGGCGCGGATGGAGCGCAGGTAGGCCGGCCAAGGCAGACCAACGACCTCCAGGATGAACTTCTCGTTCACCTGGTTCAGATTACCAGCCAGGATCTCTGCAATGGTCTGGCGGGTGGTGTTGCCCTGGTTGTAGGAACCCTGCATGCGGAAACCAACCTCCCAGACATCGTCGGGATCCTCGCCTGCCGGGATACCGTCCTTATCTACGTCGGCCAGCTTGAACTCTTCCTCGCACTTGGCCAGATCGAAGGTGTAGACGGGATCATCCTCGTTGTAACCCGGCATGCCGGGTACTGCCAGGCTCTTGGACTGCACCGCCTCGCCATTGAAGACATCGTTGATGTAGGTGTCCCAGTCAAAGCAGTAGTTGAAAGCCTTGCGGATGTGGACATCGGCAAAGAAATCATCCGGAATGCCGTTGCCATCCAACTTGCCGGAACCCAAGTAGGTGTTGCTCCCATCCGGGTTGGCGACTTTGAAGTTGAAGAAGACATCCGAGCGGGTGTTGCCGGGTTTGCCCAGCGTGCGGCGGAACGGTTTGGCCGGATCAACCACCTGGCAATCGTAGTCGTACTTCTCTTCGTTCCAGATGCAGTCCTCGCCAACCAGCTCATCCATCTGAGAGCGGTTCTCCACCGGCACCGCGCCAGCGTCAGCGTCGCCAGCCTGCAGCATAGCAAAGCGAGTGCTCCACTCATCCACCTGCTTGATAACCACGCGCTCCAGCTTGGCGGGCTCGCGCCAGTAGTCATCGTTGCGCACCATTACGATCTCTTCGCCAGGCGTCCAGTGATCGAACTTGAAGGGCCCGGTGCCCATAGCGATGTTGTTGATCGGGTTGCTCTCAGGCGGAATGGCATAGAAGTTCTGCCAGGTGTCGCAGGAGCCGTCCCAGCCGCCGTTTTCAGCCACCCAGGACGGATCCATGACCGAGCTCCAGTAACCAGCGATGGTGACCAGGAAAGGACCCCAGGGCTGGGCCAGCTTCATGGTCACGGTGCCGGTCGCGTCATCGGCGACGACCTTGTTGTTGAACAGGTCTTCGCAGACGCCGCGCAGGATTTCCGGATCAACCGCCTTCATGGCATCAACGTCATCGTATAGCTCTTTGGGGATGGCATCGTACTCTTCCTGGCTAATGCCATCTGCCAGTGCCTCGACGCCGAATTGCTGCGCCACTTCGACCGCCTCAGCGATGTCAATCGTGCCGACGCCGTAGAAGGGCTCGAAGATCAGGAACTGCGGCGAGTCTGTGCCGCCCTGCAACAGGCCGCGCACAAACGAGTAAGCGACGTCGGAAGCCTTCATCTCATTGCCGTTGTGGTACTTAACGCCGGAGCGCATCTTGAAGGTGTAGGTCTTCCCGTCCTCTGAAAGCTCCCAGGATTCGGCCAGCAACGGCACCAGCTTGGATTCGTAGTTGCCATCGTAGGTGACCAGGGTCTCGTAGACGTTCTGCAGAATTTCGCCGCCTGCGGTCTCATAGTCGAAGGCAGGATCCAGGCTATCGGGCTCGCCGAAGGTGACATAGGTGAAGGTGGTCGGGTCCTTCGCCTTGATGACTACCTCTTCGGTCGGCGGAGGAGCAGCAGTCACTTCAACCGTCTGGATAACCGTTTGACCTTCTTTCTCCACCACGACGGTCTCGATGATCTTCTCAGGAGTGACCTGAGGCTGCGCGCAAGCGCCTAGCACAAAGCTCGCCAAAACAAATAGCGAGAGCAGGATGTAAAGTTTGTTACGCATATTTCTTCTCCTCAAGAATTAGTATCGGTTCCAATACGTTCCATCATCGTCTCAAACATCTCGTATCGAATCGAACGCTAATCATCACCTCCTTTGACAGATCTCAGAATGGATGTGGCCGCTCACATCTTTGTGCAATCACCACATATCGCCCAAAGATTGCCGTCGAAAAATTTAAACGAGATGGCAGGCGACCCAATGATCCGGCGCGACTTCGCGCCAGTCAGGCACCTGCTCGGCGCAGATCTTTTGCGCCAACGGACAGCGCGTGCGGAAACGACAGCCCGAAGGCGGGTTGACCGGGCTGGGCACATCGCCCTCCAGGATGATGCGTTTACGCTTCTCCTCAACCAGCGGATCTGGTACAGGCACCGCTGAAAGCAACGCCTGGGTGTAGGGATGCAACGGATGGTTATACAACTCGTCCCGCGGCGCCATTTCAGCTAAAATGCCCAGATACATCACCGCCACCCGATCGCTGATATGCCGCACCATAGATAGATCGTGGGCAATAAACAGGTAAGTCAGGCTAAACTTTTCTTGCAGATCCTCCAGTAAGTTGATCACTTGCGCCTGGATCGAGACATCCAACGCCGAGATCGGCTCGTCGCAGATAATGAACTCGGGCTGTAAAACCAGGGCGCGGGCGATGCCAATGCGCTGGCGCTGCCCACCGGAAAATTCATGCGGATAACGGCTGGCAAAGGTGGGGCTAAGTCGAAC
>DYGV01000062.1 GCA_020724505.1 Anaerolinea thermophila | reverse complement strand
GAGCGGAAGCGAAAGTTCTGTTTTAATCTGCCCGGTCAAGGCGTCTCTAAAATAACCTTGTTTGACCTACAGTTAAACCGCAACCAGATCGAGCGAGAAGAACGAAACGGTCTGGATCTCTGGCAAAGGGATGAGGCCGAACGTGAACGCGTAACTGTTTCGGTTATGGAAGAAATAGCTCGCAGCCATGCTCTTGAGGAAAATTACGCCAAGTTGGTTCATGATATTGCTCCCGTCTTTGCCGATGAAAACCCCGTTGACCTTATCCTGGAAATCGCCGATTGGGTAACCGACGACCTGAACGGTTTGGCAGCAAAGATAAGAACGGCAGGTTCAGGCGCACAGAGCGAAATCCAGCGGGTAACCAGGGAACTAGGGTTTAGGCGGGCCAAAGCAGAAAGCTTTTTCCAGAGACTTTGGAGATTGGACCGCTCGATAGAAAGTGCAAAGGGGATTCTTGACATTCCAACCGTGCCACAAATGCTTAGAGGTAGCGAGATAAGATTTGATAAAGAGGCAGCTAAACGACGTCTTCAAGAGAGAATTGTCGGAAACAAGGTCATAGAAATCATAACGGCACCTGAAAACTCTCACAAAGCAGCGGTCGGGACGGATGCTTCGGTAGGGGACGTGATGGTAGAACACGCACGTGGGAGTTTTATCCCGCCAACCCCGGCCACTCTGTTTGTCTCCGCCGGGGCAATGAGAGTGCTTGATCGGGTGAATTCTTTTAGTTATTGGGACTACGATTTGGATCCGCGTGAGCTCCGGCAATACAAAGATCTGGATGCAGCCGTGGAAGGGCTATTGATCTCGCCGCATTTGCGTCGAGAAGTCATCACAGACTTTCGGCATTTGCGTTCCGCTGCTATGGAATTGCGTCAATATGCCGAGGAACTACGAGTTGTTCAACAACAGTCTAAATGGCACCCTATCAGCGGAGTGCCTGAAATACAACATCCGCCAGCAATCACACTATTGATCCGCGATGGTCGCATTTTTCCATTGGTGCATCGTCTGGATGACTATGACGGGGCCAGCGCTCCCGATGACATCCTATACGGCGAGGTCGTTCGGCGGGAAATCCGCACTTTCCAAAGAGTTTTTCACAACACGGCAGGCAACAGACGTTTAGGCGCGATTTATGGGGGTGCAGTAAAGTCTCCTGAATATTCTTGGCTGGCAATGATTACTTTCTGGTACTTGCATGTTAAGGGTAGGCATCAGGACTTGGTTGATGCTTTCTACCGCCCGCCGTTGAACGACCAAGCCGTGACACATCTTTTGTTCTGGGGACTGGCCGAGTCGAAACCGGATCAAATTTTCAGCAACCCACGGAACTCCTTTATAACGTTTCGGGCTCTCAGAAGATTTTCCGATATAGCTTTCTTCCCTCATCCCAGGCCGCTCACCGATAATTCTGGCAGGGTTGTCCGAACGGTTCAAGAAGATAACATAGACGATTGGCTTGCTTACATTCAACAACATATCAACGAAGCGAATCAAAGATATGACCAGCATAAACGGGGAATTCCTGCGTTGACCACGATTGATGAGTACAAACCCTTTCTTGATCTGTGTCATCGTGCCGGGGTCGCGATGTTTTATGCCGTTCCTGCCAGAATGTATAGAGCTACCCTGAGTGATCGGGCGCACTTTTTTACGCCCCGTTGGGAAGTGGCAGTTGATCTGACGGAGAGTAATATAGGTTTGGAGATCAACCGCCGTATATTAGAGTTTATGGCGTGGTTGGTTGAGCAAGACGGGCTGGTACCCGATGAGTCTCATGCTGTAGGAGGATTTGAGGAAGTGGCCGAAGGCCTTCCGCTCTTTATACCTAATATTGTAATGGAAGCCCATCGAGCAGTTGGATACGGCCGCGAGCGACACGCGATGGATGTACAAGATGATCTCCAAAAGCTGGTTACCGATATTCGCGCCGGACGATTGGGTTCTGTAAATCCATGAGCGCAGAAAACTTCCCGTACCTTTTGAAGGCCGGTACCGAGTTATCAAGGTACAGAATTGCGGAAACGGGGTTGCCGTGGCGGAAATATCGAACGCCCTACCGAATATTTCTGGCAGAAATGCTACTCGTCCGTACCCGCACCGATGTTGTGGCGGGCCACTTTGAAAGGATTATTTCAAAGTATCCGACGATTGAAGCACTCGCTCTTGCAAATGAAAACGAATTGAGAGAAGTGTTACGTCCCTTGGGGTTATCCAAGCGGGTTCCTTATCTGATAAAAGCAGCACATTATATTTGTGATAATCATAATGGGGAGGTACCGGCTGATTTTGAGAGACTACTTAAAGTTCCGGGAATAGGAAAGTACACTGCTACGGCCATCCTGACATTTGCTTATAATCAGGATTTGGTTCCTGCTGATGTAAACGTTCTGCGTTTTGTTTCTCGTTTTACCGGTCTTGAGATGGGACATGTGACCAAAGGTTCTCAAGAACTGCGGGTCCTCTTACCGCTTTTGTCAGAGGCGAATGTCGGCTTGTCTGCGGAGAATCTTTTGGATTTTACAAGGTTGATTTGTAAAGCTCGTAAGCCCAAATGCAAAGTATGTCCCTTGTCCGATCACTGCTCGTATTTCAAGAATGTGCTTTTGGATCAAGAAACCAAATGAAGCCGGATTCTACGCCGACAATGATAGATTTATTTTCCGGTTGTGGAGGGGTAACGGCCGGATTTAAAGCCGAGGGGTTTAAAGTGTTGGCTGCGGTAGAATTCGATCCCGTCACTGCCCAGACATACCGTTTGAATCATCCAGAGGTTGTCCTGTATGTGGAAGATATTCGAGGTATATCACCTGAAGAGATGCAGGATCGGTGTGAGTTGAAAAGTGGGCAGCTCACTGTTTTGAGTGTATGTGCACCCTGTCAGCCTTTTAGCAGACAAAACCGTTATAGAAATGCCGATGAGAGGGCTTCATTGGTATTGGAAGCAGTTCGTTTTGTTAAAATTCTACGTCCCACATTTCTATTTGTAGAAAACGTGCCGGGACTAAAGCAAAATTCGGATATTTTAGACAAGCTGCTCGGCGACTTAGAGGGATTAGGCTATAAAGTGTCCGCTCCGGCCATCGTAGACGCTGTAGATTACGGTGTGCCACAGTTCCGTAAACGCTTTATCTTGCTGGGCACTTGCCTTGACATAGAACTAAGGATACCAGATCCTATGTTTGCTTCGCCTGAAGAGGCATCTAGATTGGGGAAGAAAGAGTGGCTTACGGTAAAGGATGCTTTTACCGACCTTCAGGATTTGAATTCTGGCGAGGAGAGCAAGACCGATTCTCTACACAAGGCAAGGAAACACACTCTCCTAAGCCTAGAGCGCTTGAGGCATATACCGCATAACGGAGGCAGTAGAGACAGCTTACCGATCGGGTTACGGTTAGCCTGCCACCGAAACGGCACAAACGTCGGTTATCATGATGTTTACGGCAGGATGAATTTCAACAGACCTTCTAATACCCTGACTACCGGCTGTACCAACTTTACCAAAGGAAGATTCGCTCATCCCACATCCGACCGCGCAATAACGCCGAGAGAGGCTGCACGTTTGCAGACATTCCCGGATTCTTATCGGTTCTATGGTAGCTACGAACAAATCTCTACTCAGATAGGTAACGCCGTGCCGGTCAGACTGGCGGAGGTATTTGCGCATTATTTCTATGAACTGTGGAAAAAGTGGAGAAAGGGGGCGGCCTAATTACTCACTCCAGCCGAAAGCCGCACCGCGTGCGGCTGAACCCGACCGTTAACCTGCTTTTGAGGATACAAATGGACAAACAAGATCGGTTCCGTGGTTGCCTTCTGGGTCTTGCGGTTGGAGACGCTGTCGGTACTACCGTCGAGTTTAGCCCACGGGGGAGCTTCAAACCGCTGACGGATATGGTCGGCGGAGGCCCCTTCCATCTCCAGGCAGGACAGTGGACCGATGATACTTCCATGGCGCTTTGCCTGGCGGTCAGCCTTGTTGAATGCAATCGGTTCGACGCCCTTGACCAAATGAGGCGCTATTGCAGATGGGCCGAAACCGGCTACCTGAGTAGCACCGGGGCATGTTTCGATATAGGCAACACAGTGGCCTCCGCATTGCGTCGGTTTCGCCAAACAGGAGATCCTTTTGCCGGGTTGCGCGATCCGCATACGGCCGGCAACGGATGCATTATGCGGTTAGCACCCATTCCAATGTTCTTCTTCCCCGACATGGAAGCGGCAGAACACTTTGCGGCTGAGAGTTCTCGAACTACTCACGCTGCAGCGGAGTGCATTGATGCATGCCGTTTGCTTGCACGGATTATCTGCCGGGCGCTTTCGGGCAGACCTAAGGATGAGGTTGTACTAGGAGATAGCAAGACCTTCGTGGGATCGGAGAAGATTGTAGCCATTGCTCGCGGAGCCTATCAAGGGAAGAGTGAAGGGGATATTAGCGGTTCTGGCTACGTGGTGGATAGTCTCGAGGCGGCGATGTGGTGTTTCGTTCACACTCACAGTTTTGAAGAGGCAATTCTCATGGCCGCTAATCTGGGTGACGATGCTGACACTACAGCTGCAGTCTGCGGGCAAATAGCCGGGGCGTACTATGGCGCGCGGCAGATTCCTGCGCCTTGGATAGAACGGCTCGCGTTACAGTCGGAGATTACGGAGCTCGCCGATCGGCTATACGACGCAAGCAAGAAGAGAGCCCCCTAACCACCGCTTCCACCGGACCGCCTTCGGCGCGGGTATGCACGCGCTTTGGGGCAGCACAGGCCCTGGCTGTTGGAGTGAGACACTTGCCAGATCCAGTTCTGTGGGGAAAGGCGAAAAGATCGCCCGAAACAGATCTTGCTCCAGATAGTCGTGCCCACGCGCCATGCCAAAGCCAGCGGGCGAGAAACTGGCCGCCGCCCCTGATCCATACAGGTGTACCATCCAAGTCCAACATGGCTCGATCCACAGCCGATTGATCCAGAGCATCCATGTTCATGATTGCTTCAGCAATCTCATTGTTGACATGCTCAACGGCTTTCAGGACGCCTTTTCCCCTATAGCGACTTTTATCGCCATCACGCAATTCCAATGCTTCGTGAACACCGGTGGAAGCACCAGACGGCACAGCGGCCTGTCCAAAAGCTCCGTCCTCCGCATGATTTATACTTCCACAGTTGGATTGCCACGCGAATCCAATATTTCTCGAGCATGGACGTGTTTTATTTGGGACATTTGATTTCTTCACAGTCAATCAGTTCAAGGCTTTATTGACTTATGCCAAATATCTTCGTGTACACATCTTTACCAAAGCTGGTCTGCAAGGGTTTCCCCTCTATTAAGCGAAAAGTCCGTTCTCCATTGGCTTTTCTCTCAGCGCGCAAGAAGAGAGCATTTTCCATTTGCCTCTCATAAAAACCATTTGCCAACGCATAGAGATGTGTCACATAAAATACTTTGATTCGCATCTCCAACAATGCGCGCACAATTTGCTGCGCTATCTCTGAGCCCTCTCTCTCGTTGGTTGCAGCGAAGGATTCATTGAAAAGCACAATCGAATCAGGCGTGATGTCATCAATAATATCGCTCATTCTGCCCAGTTCTTCATCAAACTTTCCGCTTTCCATTTGCGCGTCTTCCTCCCTTTTATAATGGGTGAAAATTCTTTTGCCTATGTTTGCATGGAAAGACAGAGCTGGTACGAACATACCACATTGCATCATCATTTGCGCCAGGCCGATGCTGCGCAGGAAAGTGGACTTTCCTCCCTGATTCGCTCCAGTAATAAAGACCAAGTCTTTGTTATCTGCGTTCACATCATTCCCTACCACCTTTTGTTTCATGGTCAATGCCAAAGCGACATCATACAAGCGGGTGAACGAAAGTCGGCGCTCCTCGGCGGGCGCAGGAAAGGGAAACGCGATGGGTTCCTCTAATTGGGCAAGTTGCTCGTATAAGTTGAGGCAGCCGATGTAAAATGCCAACTCGAGCCGCAGCGCGTTGAAAAAACTGTCAATGTGGTCAGCAGATTGGGCGACGGCGTTCGCAACCAGGTTAACGCCTCTGTCTTTTAAGTCCCCAAGCACTTGCGCGCCGCGGTCATCCCGAGGGTGGAGGGTATAGGTATATACAGGCGATTTTCGACCAACAATCCTTTCCAGCCAATTCCGGTTTTGGCGGTTGGTTCTACAAAGGATGTAGTTTGTGCCTTCATTGCCCTTGCCCAGTTCGGCGCTGAGCAAAACACCGCGTTGGAATTTCAATTCCTTAAGATGGTGTGTTACAACGGCAAAATAATCATCGTCTAATTCCTGCTGTATCATTGCAAAGAATCTACGAAAACCTCGCGATTCGAATTGCTCGGCATTTTCATTGGCTATTTGTTTTAAAACTTTGAGCAAATCAATGAACATCTCCAGCATTTGTCTTGCGCCGCTCAAGATTCCACTTGGATAGCGGGTGAAAATGCCCATCCAATGCCTTTGCTTATTTTCCACAGATTGAATGGGAATCTGATAAATCTGCCTGACGACATCTGGATGTTTCAAACAATCCTGAAGGATTTCCTGCCGATAGCGAATAATCTCTGGCGAGTCCAGGCTGGATAAAACAACTTGTCGCACGACATCGAATAAATATTTATCCCCTTGCGCCATTGCTTCAAACAAAGTGTTTAATTCCAGGTCCTGAATCAACGCAGCTTCATTGCTGGGAAGGTTCTGATTGGGTTCGAAATCCCGATCTGGATACATCAAATGGACTTTCATGACCGTATGCGCTCCTTGATTTGCTCGTAAGTCAGTCGGTGTTTTTTAGCAATCGAAAGAGCATAAGCTAACCCATCGGCGGGTTGCCTGACGATTTTGAATGTGCGAATGGCAGGATTTTCAGGGATAACCGTACTGACCATGCTAATTGTTTTCTCGCTTAAGGAAGAAAGCTCATCAATGAAGGTCACCCAAACGCATATCAAATCCAACTCCATGATCCTCGCCATGATTTCTTTGCTCAGGAAAACCGCGTCTTCGAGGGTTGTTGAGGCGAAGATCTCGTTCAAAATTAGAATGCTATCTGGTGTGGCTTGTTTGATGATATTGCGAATGCGAACCAAGTCGTCTTGCAATTTTCCATGCAGGTTGTGAATGTCCTCTTCTCTCTCGAAATGGGTAAAAATTTGGTCAAAAAGATAGAGCTGTGCCTCCTTGCCAGGAACAGGACAGCCAAGATTGGCGAGGTAATTCAACTGACCAAACATGCGGGCAAAAGTCGTCTTACCACCCTGGTTGGGGCCCGAGACGACAATAATGCGTTCCGGTTCTTCCAGGAAAAAGTCGTTGCAGACCACTGGATTCTGGCTATAAAGTAACGTGCGCGCTAACGCTATATCGAAGGCTTCATAGCTATAGAGCTTCTGTTTGGATCTGCTGACTCGTGGGTAACAAAATGAAAGCCCCCGGCTTTTGAAGTCGGCAATAAATTCCAGATAGGCGATGTAAAACTGGATCTCGCGATCAAAAACAAGAATAGTCTCATCCACAAAACCGCTCTGCTGTTCGTAAAACTTGTCTAATGCAGCAAATTGCTCAGGGTACAATCGGGCAACAAACTCGAGAATTTGCGCTTCAATGTGGTTTATGCCAGATCCCTGTTTTAGCTGAAGCCGGTAATCTTTCGCTGCGCCTTGTTTGAATTTCTCAAAGATCTTCTCTACCTCCACACTGTAATTCGTTTCCTCTTCGTACCTTCGCACCTTGAATCTGCCATTCTGGATAATGACACAATATTTCACGCTGGATAGGCTAGCTTTTACCTCTCGACTTTCTGCCAGGAGCGATTGGAATCTGTATGATTGGATATAGTTTGTCAAATAATCGCGGAAAGCCAAAAAACCGCGCGACTTTATATCTGCCAGGTTTAGATGATGCTCCAACTCTAATATAGCCTCACAATAAACCAGCGCTGCCTCCAAATACCATCCTTTTTTGTGATAATTAGAGTCCAATTTTTCCACCAGCGCCAGATATCGGCGTACTAGGATCATTTTCTCAGCAAAAGCCTTAATGTGCGCCATGAGGGTTGTTTGCTCCAAATCCCGCATCACTTCATGACGATAGTATATTGTCTCAGCGTCGCTCAAAGGTGTGTAAAAAAACGGATTCAGATGATATTCCTTCTTGCGAGCTGTAATTGCGTCTATAACCTGATCGAGGTTTAAATCAGTAAAAAAGGCGGGTGCTTCGAGGCTCTCTTTTCTTTGATCAGCTCTTTCAAACAGAATACTGTTAAAGGGGATGCTAAAACTTTCCAGTTTTACTTCTCTGGCCTTCGTTCCCGAATAATCTTCTAGCAAGGTATGATTGGAATCAAATGATCTGTTGGACATATAAGCCATCCATTTTGCCTCTTAGTATCAGGCATTCCCAATAAAATATATAAGCCTCTGCTGTAGACGCAGGCCTTCAGCAGAGGCTATCATCCGGCAAACCGGCGGTTCGTTATTCTCGAGCGAGCCTCATCGCTCAAGAATGATTATATCGCAAGATTGGAAAGATAGAAAAAATAAATTCTAGCGTTCCATGGCTATAAACGTCCGCAGGTTTCTGATCTCACAGGCTTGTTTTTAGGGGAATCTGCGGAAGGTTGTGTGTCGCAAGAGGAATAAGAATACAGCTTAGAAATCTTGCGGAAATGACCGGCGCAAATTCTGGCCAGGAAACACGCATATGAGGTAAACGACTTATATGATCTTCATTGAACACTATCATATCCTGATGTTAACAACAATTGACACAGAGATATAATTTGTTATATGAAAACAACAGATCGTAATTCACTCATTGCATTTCCCGCTTTGGTAGTAACTGGATTCTTAATGGCTTGGTGCGGCAGTCAAGGCAGCGCAAAGGTCTTTGGAGTTCCAGTATTTGCCTTGTCAGTGGGGCTAGCATTTCTTATTCAGTGGCTAGCATTCATTCCCGCATATTTTCTGCAAACCGAAAAATTCTTTGATCTCACAGGAAGCATTACTTATATCTCTGTGATCATGTTTGCCTTCTTTATGAGCGCAAGCACTGATCCAAGGTCATTCCTCCTATCGGCTCTGGTGGTAATCTGGGCAGTACGTCTGGGTATCTTCTTGTTCAATCGCATCAAGAAAGTGGGCAAGGATGATCGTTTTGATGAGATAAAACCTTCCTTTGTCCGATTCCTAAATGTTTGGACTATCCAAGCCTTGTGGGTGACCTTTACGATATCGGCTGCTCTAGCAGCTATTACAACAACCCTTCGTAAACAATTGGATGGATTTGACGTTGCGGGTCTGCTAATATGGGTTTTCGGCTTTGCCATCGAAGTCATTGCAGACTTTCAGAAGAATCGTTTCAATGCGAATCCAGATAATAAGGGCAAATTTATCCAAACGGGTTTGTGGTCTCGATCTCGACATCCCAATTACTTTGGTGAGATTATTCTCTGGATAGGAGTAACAGTAATCGCCTTGCCTGTTTTGCAGGGTTGGCAATGGGTCACCCTGATTTCTCCCGTTTTTGTTGCACTGCTTCTTACTCGAGTAAGCGGAATCCCTCTACTTGAGAAAAAAGCAGATGAAAAATGGAGTGGGCAGGAAGATTATGAGTTATATAAGAAGAGAACTCCTCCATTGCTTCCTCGGTTGTGATTTCCGAATATTCTAGACGAACAAAAAGGATGGGGATTATGAACAAAAACATTTTGCGACAGTACATCAATCTAATCACGGCCATCGTAACGATAGTTTTCAATGGATTGGCAAATGCCTTACCCCTCAATGGACAAAATACTGGGCAAATTTCTGACCGCTTTCAAGTATATTTCGTCCCGGCTGGCTATGTTTTCTCAATATGGGGCTTGATTTACATTGGCTGGCTGGCGTTTGCAATATATCAACTATTGCCAGCTCAACGCGACAATCTGCGTTTACGAAATATTGGTTATCTCTTCGCTTTAAGCGGAATAGCAAACATGACTTGGCTTTTCTTTTGGCATTACGAATATTTTGCTCTAACCGTTGCAGTGATGCTGATCCTTCTGCTTTTGTTGATTGCCATTTATCTCCGTCTGCAAATCGGTAGAGTTCGAGTTCCTGCCTCTGAAAAGTGGTGCGTGGATATTCCATTTAGCATATACCTAGGCTGGATTACGGTGGCGACGATAGCCAACATTACTGCTCTATTGAGTTATCTACGCTGGGATGGCTGGGGCATAAGACCCGAAGTATGGACGCTTATCATGCTAACAGCGGGTGTTTGTATTGCATCAGCTATAAGTATAACCCGAGCCGATATTGCGTATCTGTCTGTGATCGTTTGGGCTTTTATAGGAATCGCGGTCAAACACGCAGGTGTTCCCATTGTGGCAACAGGAGCTTGGGTTGCATCGGTGCTGGTTGGACTTATGTTGGTGATTGGCATATTTCACAAATCGGTAAAGACAACTCCATTGAAGAGAAAAACCGCATGACTTGCGCATGCCGTTGAGTTGCGACACCTTTCAATCGCCAATCCTCTGAGAAGCAACTATCGGCAAGTGGAGATTTTTGCCACGTATATTGCAAGCGCCTGAAAGATTCATACTTCGAGAATAACCCACGCGAAAAGGGCTAACCCTTTGGTCAGGAAGACAATCAAAAACAGCCTCCTCAAGTAGAATTGGCGATCGAGAGAATATCCCAGGAGCTTAACCGAGCTGCGCGTCCAGTTGGCGCGCTCCTCAATGCGGCCGTCCCCAACCGTTGTGGCTGAATCCAGCCGTTGGAGAAATAAGGGAGAAATAATATGAAACAATTCCTCGCTCGTTACTCTGTCGCTATCCCACTATTGTGCGTTTTTCTCTTCACCTTTACGGATGGGCTACAACAAGGTTGGTCGAACTGGCAGCATCTTCTGTTGAAAAATGCCCTACTCTACGGGCTTGGATTTCAGATGCTTGGTTTCGCGGTCGGCCACATTTTCTTCGGCGATGCCATCGCCGCGCAGATCGGCTGGCAGAAAGGCAGCCCCTTTCAATTCGAAGTGGGCATGGCCGCCCTGGCGATGTCTGTCCTGGGTCTGCTAACGCCGTATCAAGGATACGAATTTCAACTGGCCACCGTTCTTGTGGCTGGCATCTACCTCTGGGGCTGCGCCGCGGGACACATCTTCCACATGATCAAAAACAAAAACTTCGCCCCTGGCAACGCCGGATACGTCTTCTGGTGGGATATCCTGTATCCAGCCTTTCTAGCAGTCTTGCTTTACTTCAATTACAGCGTATGAGCGGGATCATTTCACGGGCAGCGCTGATCCTCAGCTTATCGGCGAGTATCCTTGCCGCCTGCGCCGCCCCACATAAAGGTCAAAACATGCAACCGAAGCTTGAAGCGCTACCGCAGCAGGCGCTCGTCGGCGACCCCATCCTTATTCGAGCGAGCGGCCTCTCCGCCGGGCAGACGGCATCGCTCACAGTCTCTGGCAACGACCAGTTCGGAAATCTCTGGTCTTCACAGGCGTCGTTCAAAGCCGACGAGGCAGGAATCATAGATACATCGCGCGACGCGCCAGTTGAAGGCTCCTATGTGGGAGTAGATCAGGCGGGGCTCTTCTGGTCTATGACCTGTAGGAAGCAGACAAGCGAAATGATCTCTCCACTTGCCATTATGCCCAGCCTCGCCATAACCCTGTCGGTAAATGGTCAGGAGGTGGGTAGCCTGGCTGTCGAGCGGATCGCCTATGTGGATCTGGATGAGCAAGACCTGGTTGAGTCAATCGTCGGGGTCTTTTTCAAGCCGCGTGAGATCACCCAACCCACCCCTGCCCTCATCGTCCTGGGCGGTTCCGAGGGTGGATATAACAAGGGATGGGCGGCTGTCATTGCTTCCAAAACCCGAATGCCGACGCTGGCCCTGGCATATTTTGGTGCAAAGGGTTTACCGGCCACGCTGGAAAACATCCCCTTGGAGACGGTGGAAAAAGCCATGCAGTGGTTGAACCAGCAGCCCGGCGTGGCGAAGGATCACTTTGGAGTGATCGGCGCTTCGCGGGGGGGGAGAGCTGGCGTTGCTGGCCGCCTCGATTTTCCCGCAGATCCGGGCGGTGGTGGGATACACGCCCAGCGGCGTGATCTGGGAGGGGATTGGCGAGGATCATGCTGCGGCATGGACATATCGGGGCAAACCTTTTCCCTATCTGCAAATGATGACGAGTGAGGAACAACAGAAGCTGTTTTTGGAGGTCCAAAACACAGGTCAGCCCTATTTGGATGCGCCTTCGTTTGTCTATAGTCTGGAGATGCAGCAATCTCAGATCGAAGAAGCGACCATCCCTGTGGAGAATTCGAAGGCAGCGTTTTTGCTCATCGGCAATCCGGGAGACGGGGTCTGGCCATCTCAGAGGTTGTCTCAGATCACCATTGACCGTCTGAAGGCTCACAACTATCCTCGCCCTTTCGAACTCTTAGCCTATGACCAGGGTGGGCACATGCTGATCGCCTATCCATATTTCCCCACCACCTTGCGCCAGTTTTATTTGCCCACGGTTAACGTTTGGGAAGGCTTAGGCGGCACGGCGGCAGTTGCGGCAGAGGCCGCGTCCGATTCCTGGCCTAGGGTCATAGAATTTCTCCACCGCGAGTTGCAGGGCGACTGAAGATCCATTCTCGGCGTTCGAGCCTCTACAACTCATCCAGTTCACCACTCTCGCTTGTTCACTGGGTGTTGGGTTTCGCTCTTGCACCCTTGTTTCCGCTCGTCTTCCACTCAATGTCCATCCACTAGCTTGCGACGCCAGACTTTTTTATTGTACAATCAATACGTATCCGCCAATTTGATGATGGATTTACCCTGATAACGCCCCTTTAAAATTTCCAACCAGTCGGGTGCATTTCCTAAGGCGGCTCCGTTCAGCCCGGCTAGATGCAACGGCGCAGTTGAACTGGGCTTCGGTGTTAGTTCTAGCCGCCATGTCAATCCATAATCGCTAGGCGCACTCGAATAACGCAGAACCTATGGTCAGAATGTGCAAGGAGAATATGATGGGAAAAAGTAATCTCAGCGAGTTTCTCGGTTTTGCCGGCAAAGTTGTGCTTGTTCAGACGATTACTTATTTCATCTTTGGTCTCATCATGTCCAATCTGTTCAACTATGAGAGACTTTTCCAGCAAGAAATCATCAGGGACTTCATGAGACCCATTGACTCCCCCTATGTCTTCTTCGGCCCTCTGATCCAGCCAATTCGCGGGCTTCTCTTTGCTATTGGATTGTGGCCCATCCGAAATACAATTTTGGAGAGCAAGCGCGGCTGGCTCATCCTATGGGGTATTTTCGTTGTATTTGGCATCCTGGGCACTCCTGCTGCTGCCCCGTCTTCGCTGGAAGGCGTAATTTACTCTAAACTGCCATTCTGGTATCACTTGATCGGATTGCCAGAAATCGTGTTGCAGACGCTTGCCTTTTCTCTCATACTGATCTGGTGGGAGAAGAGGCGGTATCAGCCAAACCAACCCCTTTGGAAAAGCACGTTTGGGTCTGATGTTCTAAAAGCCGTGATGATAGCGAGCTTCGCCTACATGGGCTATGCGATTGGCAGCATTTTGAGCGCCGTTATTGCGCAAGTAAACATTGACATGGAAACTGCTGCCTCCGACTGGAAGACCCAAATGATGTTCGTTGTGGCGTTTATTGTCAATATTTTCCTCATCCTACTCTTGTCCAAGAACATCCATAAAGTAGCCTTGTGGCAGGTTTTTCTTTTTTTCTGGTTCGTTGATACGATAACGCCATTGGTCTATCAGTTGATTTTCATGTCACCAATGCCATTACCACTCGCCATCCTGATAGGTTTCTTTCCTGCTATGGTGATTACGATAAGCATGTGGATTGGTTACAAAAAACTATAGCTATGAATTTATGAATTTCGGGAACTACGTGAGCCTCTATGGCAACGAAGAGACCCTGCCGCTGGAGAAGGTTTTGGTGCGGCTGGAGGAGGCCGAGGAGGAGCACGTCGAAGCAGATCGGACGCTGCGCGAGGTTTTGGCACAGTTTGGCTTGAAAGATGCCAGCTCGGAGCAAAACGGCAATGAACGTTAAAAACGGATTGACTACGGTAAGGGCGCAGTGCGCCATTGCCCACGTGCTGCGCACTGTGGACCGCAAGATTGAAGCCGAAGATCGGCGCAAGGCGGCGCTGCAGGTGCTCTTTCAAGCCCTGCTGCGCGATTTAATGACCGGGCGGAGACGTCTGCCGCCTGAATTCGTCGCGCAATTCGAATCTATCGTAGGAGGCGCGCTATGACACCATTGGACCCACCTGGGTACAGGCGACCGGCCGGTCGCCATCATCGCCGTTCCATCCGGTTGAAAGGATATAATTACACCCAACCGGGCGCGTATTTCATCAGCATTTGCACGCAGGACCGTTGGCATGTCTTTGGGGAGGTGGTGGAGGGGGAAATGCGGTTGAATGCGTTCGGCGAAATCGTGCGCGACGAATGGTTCAAAACCGCCCAAATCCGTCCGTATGTGCAATTGTGGGACGACGAATTTGTGGTGATGCCCAATCACGTGCACGGCATCATTTGGATTTTCGGTGACGACGTAGGGGCGACCCGGCGGGTCGCCCCTACCCCCACACCGGACGCCCCTACGAAACCGCACGGTCCCATACCGCAATCCATCGGCGCCATCATCGGACAATTCAAATCCGTCGTTACCAAACGCGTCAACGAATTGCGCGGCACCCCCGGCGCGGTGATCTGGCAACGCAATTATTACGAACGCATCATCCGCGATGAAC
The DNA here is from genome assembly GCA_020724505.1 of Anaerolinea thermophila. Taxonomy (GTDB): domain Bacteria; phylum Chloroflexota; class Anaerolineae; order Anaerolineales; family UBA4823; genus RBG-16-57-11. The sequence continues at coordinate 6,375 of DYGV01000062.1, read as the reverse complement.
GCGCCCTTGACGCCATCCGCCATTACATTGCCGAAAATCCCTTGCGCTGGCACCTGGATCGGCACAATGATCGCGCCACCGGCGCGGATCCCCTGGCGCGCGAGGTTTGGCAAATGATGCATGTAGGGACATCGCACGCGTCCCCCCTACCCGATCACCAACCAGAGGACCTGCCATGACTCTGGCATCCGAACGCCGCGCAAACTGAGAACCTGGAGGTCACCATAAACAGAAAATACGCAAACTCACGCCACGACTTGTTTGGAGGGAATTTGATCCATGAAAATGTCGCGCCTCGAATCGGCAATCCGCCTTGCCCTTGAATTCAACAAGGCCTTTAATCATCATCAGGTTGCAGAGATGATGCAGTTGCTCAGCGACGATTGTCGCTTCGAAAACGCCACTCCCCCTCCCGATGGCGCCGTGTACGCAGGAAAACAAACCATCGCTCAGTTCTGGCAGGACTTCTTCCATCACTCATCTCAGGCGCATATGGAGATCGAGGAAGTATTTGGCTTGGGTCCCTTTCGCTGCGTGATGCGCTGGAAATGCAATTGGGTGGACTCGGCGGGAAAAAAGAGGTATATTCGAGGCGTGGACATCTTCAAAGTTAAGGATGATTTGATTTGTGAGCAGTTGTCATACGTCAAAGGAGCGTATGGCGGTCAACGGATTTCTTCCGAGGAATAACGCTTCTCTTTTATTCATTGCTGCCCTCGATCAGGAAGCGACCTGATCCTCAAGGCAGGTCGGTGTGAATATAAAGAGGCCCACCTCTCCCTGCCTGATCATCCACTTGTTTGGATGTTTCGAGCTGTGGCGCGGCGATGAATTGCTGCCGCCCCTGGCAACGCACAAAACCCAATCGCTCCTGGCTTATCTCATCATGTATCCTCATCGGCCCCAGATGCGCGATGACCTCGCGGCGCTCTTTTGGGGCGATCGAGATGACATCCACGCGCGCCATTCTCTCGCCACGGCGCTATGGCGCATCCGCCGTTTGCTCGGCGAAGACTACCTTCTTGCTGACGCCTCCTCCGTGCAATTCAATCCCACTCATCCGTTCTGGCTCGATGTAGCCGAGTTCGAACAACTCCTGACGATGAGCCGCATGGAGATAAATGAAAAACGCGCCGCTGCACACTTGCAACAGGCGATTGATCTCTATCGGGATGATTTCCTGGAAGGCTTTTACGACGATTGGTGTCTCGAGGAACGTTACCGTCTGGAAACCCTCTATCTCGAGGCGCTGAGCCGACTCGTCGTTTGGAGCGAAGCACAGGGTGAAGCCGAAGCGGCGCTGGCGTACGCCCAGAAATATCTGGAACGCGACCCGCTGATGGAGAATATCCACCTGGCGGCGATGCGCGCCCTTGTCGCCTTGGGCGACCTGGCAGGGGCGCGGCGTCAGTGGCAACGATGTTGCGAAACGCGGCAACAAGAACTCCACGCACTTCCTTCCCCCGAAATGCTCAAACAGGCAGAAAGCATTCTCGGCGCCTATTTCACCCTTCCATTACCGCTCGAACCAGCCCAGGTAAGTGTGCCGCCGCGCTGGGAGACTCTGGAGCGACCACCGTTCGTTGGGCGGGGACGCGAGATGGATGCGCTGTGGGCGCGCTGGGAGCAGGCGCTGCAAGGACGAGGGGGCATGGTTTTGATCGGCGGAGAAGCCGGGGTTGGAAAGACGCGCCTGAGCGAAGAATTCGCCGCCGCAGCGCGCTGGCATGGCGGAGTGACCGCGCGCGGGCGCTGCTATGAACCAGAGCGGGCGTTGCCCTACCAGCCACTGACGGAGGTGTTGCGCGACCTGATCCAACAGGAGGGGTGCGCTGCGGCGGTGCAGCCCGCCTGGGCGCGCGCCGAACTGGCGCGCCTCATCCCGGAGCTGAGCGCCGCTCCGATACAACTTGAGTCTGTATCCACTCCACTACAATCAGAACGACAAGCCATTCTGTTCCACGCCATTGCCACCTACATCCGCAGCTATGCCGCGCGCACGCCGTTGTTGATCGTGCTGGAAGATTTGCACTGGGCGACCGATTCTACGCTCGCTGCAATCCATTACCTGGCACGGCAGATAGCGGAGATGCGCGTGTTGTGCCTTGCCACCTTCCGCCCTGAGGAGTTTGGAGAGAGCCAGGCTCTGACGAGGATGGCAGCGCAACTGGCGCGCGATGGACTGGCGCAACACCTGGCATTGGAACGGCTCTCGATGGAGGCGATTTCCGAGTTGGTCCAGCGCACGATCCAGACCGAGGCTGAGTTCGTGAAACGCCTTTACGCGCATACAGAAGGGAACGCCTTTTTTTCCATCGAGACGTTGCGTGCGCTGGCTGGAACTCCCCCGCCGATTCTTCCCCATCTCACGGGCAAGGATGAATGTTTGCCCATACCCGGCAATGTGCGCGCGCTCATCGAAGCGCGGCTGAGGCAGCTATCCGCGCCGGCGCGCCAATGGATGGCGTTTGCAGCGACGGCGGGACGAGCGTTCGATTTTGACCTCCTCCGCCGCGCCATGAACATGGATGAGGACGCCGCCCTGGAAGCGATAGATGAACTGCTGAGACAGGGATTCTTATGCGAAGGAAGCGGAATTGTCGGGCGCGACTATGAGTTTGTGCATCATCTGGTGCAGGAAGCGACGTACACAGGCATCCATCACCGGCGGCGGCGACGGCTGCATCGCTTGATCGGCGAGGCGATGGAGAACCTGTACGCGGATCAATCCGCTGTCGTCAGCGCGCTGGCGCACCACTTCGATGCCGCGGGTGAGGTGGAGAAGGCGCTGCATTACCATGAGCTGGCAGCGCAGAGAGCGGAGGCAATGTTTGCCTGGCAAGAAGCGGAGGAGCACCAGGTTCGGATGTTGCAATGGCTGGAGCAAGTGGATCCCGACTGCACACGAGCGGACTGCCTGCGCCGCCGAGGACGGATCCTGGCCGATCGCGCTGAACTGCGCTATCTTCAGGCGCGTCTCGCCGAGCGCGACGCAGATCTGGCGGCACTGGAGGCGCTATCTGAGACCAGCGGCGATGGGGATTTGCGTTTGCAGGCTTTGTTGTCGCGCGCCCGTTACCTCAATCTGGATGCGCAATATGAGCAAGCCATCCTTGCAGCCGAGGAAGGAGCGGCTTTGGCTTCTCATTTAGGAATTGGCGCGGCTCGCTCTTATCTGCTGACGCAGATTGGCTTCGCCCACTATTTTTTGGGGCAGCCACAACCGGCGCTGGTAGCCCTCGAATCCGCTTTAGCGGCAACCCCTGAAACAGAGCGCGAGACAAGACGGCACATCGCCCACATTTTGGGCTATGTGCACTTTCATCTGGGGAATTACGCCCGCTCCATCGCCTATCAGCGAGAAGCCTATGCCAGTCATCAGGCGTTTAGCGACTACAATGGCATGGCCTGGGCTGGGCTGGACATTGGCGCCGCCCAACTGGAGTTGGGACAATTGAACGAGGCGGAGCAGTGCATCACTGAACATTTGAACCTCGCCCGCCGCATCGGGGCGCGCTCCGCCGAGGCGTATGGTCTAATTCAGTTGGGTGCCTGGCAGTTGCGCCAAGGCAGTTATGTGGGCGCGGCGGATATTTTTCGGCAGGCGCTATCCATTCAGCAGGCGTTGCGCACCGAACACGGGCGCGTGGCTGCCGAAATCGGCGTCGGCTTCGCCTGCTACCATTTGGGTAATATCGCTGAAGCGCGACGTTGGCTGGAGCAGGCAATCGAACGAGCGCGCCCCATTCGCCACCTGCGGCGACTGGCAGAGGCGCTCATTGGGCTGGGGCTGGCAGAGCTTTCCGCGGATCAACCCCTCTCGGCGCGCGAACACCTGAGCAAAGCCGCCACGATAGCTCGCGAGAGCGAAGCGCGGGGCAACCTGGCAGCCGGGCTGGCTGCGCTGGCTCGCACCGAACGATGCTTGGGCGACCTAACACTGGCGCTGACCCATTCTTTAGAAGCGACGCAGGTCGCCCGCCAGATCGGCGCGCCAGCCTGCGAGCTATGGGGCGAGTTGGAGACGGGGCTTGCCCGGCTGGCTCAGGGCGACGCTGAAGCTGCCCTGGAACATACCGCACGCGCCGTGGATCTTGCGCCTCGGGGCGATGAAAAGTGGATTGGCGTCGAGCAAGCTCATCGCGCCCATGCCCGCGTCCTACAGGAGCTGGGCCGCATCCAGGCGGCAGCCGAGCAGGAGCGACTGGCCGAAGCCATCGTCGCCGCCAAAGCCGAGCGCATCCCAGACGCGGAACAGCGACGGCGTTACCTAGAATCGGCGAGGCGCATGCCATGATTTGAACGCTGCTCGCCTTTTGATAGTTTTTTGACACCCGTTTGCTAGACTGCTCTTTGAAAGAGCAGTCTTTTTATCTCTTGGAGATTAGATGCCTGGCCACGCAGAACTGCCACAGAACACCTTCGTCGTTCGCTATTGGTGGGAATGGCAGGGAGAAGGCCCAGATCGCACCATGGGCTGGCGCGGGCGTATTGAGCATGTGCAGAGTGGTGAGGGAATGACATTTCATGAAGCATATCAACTACTGGCGTTTATCGAGCGTTTTATCAGACCTTTGCCATTATCGCCGAGCGATGATTCGAGAGACTCACCGAGCGACGAAAGAGCATAGCGAGGCGCGTAAGGAGGAACAGCATGGTACGTAGAATTTGGTTCTTCTCATGGTTGGTCACGCTCAGCCTACTGGCAAGCGTGGTGTTGGTTTCAGCCCAAGAGGCTGATCCTCAGGGAGAAGCGAGCGTCTTGGGCACTGCCTTCACCTATCAAGGACAGCTTATGAAAGACGGCGCCGCAGTCAATGACAACTGTGACTTCGAATTTCGCTTGTTCGCCGACCCTAGCGGCGGCTCGCAACTCGGCAGCACGCAGACCAGGACCAATGTCCCCGTCAGCAACGGCCTCTTCACGGTGCAGTTGGACTTCGGCAGCGCCGCTTTCCAGGGCGACGCCCGCTGGTTGGAGATTGCAGTGCGCTGCCCGGCCGGAGGCGGCGACTACACCTTCCTCTCCCCACGCCAGGCGCTCACCGCTGCGCCTTACGCCCTCTACGCCACCAAAGCCCCCTGGAGCGGACTGATAGGCGTGCCGGCTGGCTTTGCCGACGGCGTGGATCATGACACCACCTACACAGCCGGCTTCGGGCTGACGCTGACGGGCAGCCAATTTGGCGTCAACACCGCGCTTATCCAGGCGCGCGTCGCCGGCGTATGCGGCAGCGGCAACGCGATCCGTATCATCAACGCCGATGGGACGGTGACCTGCGAGCCTGTGGCGGGCGGGGCAGGCGATATCACCGCCGTGTTCGCCGGCGCAGGACTCAGCGGGGGCGGCGCCAGCGGCGACGTGACCCTGGCCGCCGATACCGCTTATCTGCAGCGGCGGGTGAACAGCAGTTGCGCGGCGGGCTCCGCTATCCGCCTCATCGCCGCCGATGGCACGGTGACCTGCGAAAGCGATGACAACACCACCTACAGCGCCGGGACCGGCCTGAGCCTGGCGGGCAATACCTTCAGCCTGAACACCGGCTATACCGACGCCCGCTATTGGCTGCTGGGCGGCAACAGCCTGACCAGCGAGGGTAAACTCGGAACTTTGAACAACTACGCCTTGAACTTCGTGGTCAATAACCAGCGCGCCCTGCGCCTGGAGCCGAACGCCACCAGCCCGAACGTCATCGGTGGCTATAACGGCAACAGCGTGACCTCGGGCGTCGTGGGCGCTGTCATCGGCGGAGGGGGAGCTGCCGGTAACGCCAACCGCGTGACCGACAACTATGGCACGGTGGGAGGAGGAGCAAACAATCAGGCTGGGGACGGTGACGGCGACCCGACGAACGCTCGCTATGCCACCGTTGGCGGGGGTTGGAGCAACACCGCCAGCGGCGTGGCTGCCACCGTCGGCGGGGGCTCGGACAACACCGCCAGCGGCGGCAACGCCACCGTCGGCGGGGGCGGGGGCAACACTGCCAGCGGCACTGACGTCACCGTCGGCGGGGGCTGGTACAACGCCGCCATCGGCTGGGCCGCCACCGTCGGCGGGGGCGGGTACAACACTGCCAGCGCCGATTTCGCCACCGTCGGCGGGGGGCGGGGCAACATTGCCAGCGGCACCTATGCCACCATAAGCGGGGGTGTGTACAACACCACCAGCGGCTATGCTGCCACCATTCCAGGCGGCTCCGACAATGTAGCCCAGGGCGATTACAGCTTTGCCGCCGGACGGCGGGCTAAAGCCTATAACCAGGGCTGCTTCGTCCTGGCGGATGCCACCGACGCCGACGAGCCTTGCTTCAACGACAACCGCTTCGTCTTCCGCGTCACCAACGCTTTCTATATCTGGACCACAGCAGCTCATAC